>CAYTAW010000419.1:0-3300 GCA_964435675.1 uncultured Bdellovibrionales bacterium | reverse complement strand
GATCAAGCAGCTGATTCACTACTGGATCACCTCCCTTTCTCTGGCCAAATGAGGTGGCTAGAATTACGTCGTGAATCCACTGCAGCTGGGCGGAATTCAAAAATGGGGATAGCGTCTCAACCGCGAGCGTTGCGGCGTACTCCTCGTTGGTCAATTCACGATGTGACGCGCTTGCCGCGTCCTCGCGATAGCGGAATCCGGGGTGGTCAGCATCATGGAATATTCCCGCCAGCTCCCCTAATTGTTGCACTGTTTCTGACGCGCCTGATGCCGCGAGGTATAGCACGAAACGACTCGCCACAGCCTGCGCATGGCTCCAATCGTGGTAATCAGCCCGCATCGTGCTTTCTACCAATCCTTTAGCGAGCGCCAGAATTTTTTCATACTCTGGAATCTCCTGTTCGATTGAAACCGGCGTCGATGCTCTTGCGTCACGCTCTACGAGCGCACGAAGAACGTTCGAAACCGAGTCCCGTGGATTCGATAAATTGCTGAAAGGCGTTACTTCAAGTACGCCACTCTGCTGCTGGGGTACACTGAGCGCATCCAAGCCAGTTTTTGAAACGTTTTCTTGTGCTGCACCCGTAGCATGTCTATTCTCAATCATCGCTTCTCTCCTTCAAGAAATAAAAAGTTCTAAGGAGAGTGCGTTTCGGAGGGCGAAACCTTACAGTCAAAGCAAAATTTAATGCCTAACAATTGTAAGGACTTAGGAATTACTCTGAATTTTTGTCACGTTCGCAGCGAGATCCCGCATAACCGCTAATATGAATTCTCATACCGTTAGGGCCGAAGCGCCGATTTATGATCCGGAGACCTGGTTGGACGAGTACGGCGATCGTCTCTACACCTTCGCCCTACGCCGCGTGCGTAACGCCGAAACGGCGGAAGATCTTGTGCAAGAAACGCTCATTGCGGGTATCAACGGAATTGAAGGGTTTTCCGGAACGGTCGATCTCTGCTCGTGGCTAATCGGGATTTTGCGCAATAAGATATTCGAGCATTATCGTTCAACGAGGCGCGAGCAGCTGTTCGAGCATGACGACATGGACTCAGTAATTCGTAAAAAAAATTTCGATCTGCTCGGCACATGGAAGAAAAGTCCGAGCAGCTGGGGCAGCGATCCCGACATGGTGCTCAATTCGAAAGAATTCCTCGAGCGCCTTCAGCACTGTTTGTCGAATCTTCCCTCGCGCCTTCGAGAAGTATTCATTATGCACACCTTCGACCGAAGCTCGCCCGCCGCGATTGGCGCAACGCTTAAAATTTCCGAGGACAATCTCTGGGTATCCCTCTATCGTGGGCGCATGGCGCTGCGCGAATGCATTGACAAAAATTGGCTCAATATTGATAAAGAGTAACCATGGCTTCCAAGCTTATTCGTCTCTTGACCTACATTCCGCGCCTCTTTTCCTGCGAAGAGTACTCACGCAACGTATCGGCGCATCTCGATCGACATCTTGATAAGCCCACCGCTTTTGCGCTCAAATTTCATCACATATATTGCTCCTTCTGCCGAAAGTTTCGCGCACAGATCGACCTAATGGATCGCGGCTTTAAGAAGCTTGCCGAAGACGATCAGGACGGAGATGTAATCCAATTAGATAATGACGCAAGAAGTCGAATTCGGGCGAAGCTGCGTCAGGGCGATAGCTAACCCACACGGGGACAATCTTCTTTTTACATTGAGCATTGAACAGAGTTCGCTGTACTGAACAATCACGCATACCGAACAATCATCCGAGCACCTTTGCTTGAGAAGATCTGCAGCGCCCAACAGTAAGGTAGCAACTTCTTTGAAAAAGGGCGGTACTCTTTGCTTGCGACGAGCCCAAATGATTGACTTAAACTTGCCAATTTCTCGATCAAGCACATTGCGAAATAGAAATACGAGAGCGTTCAGCGCTTGATTCTGCGTGCCCGGCGCACAGTTGCGTTTGATAGCCAAATCTGACAGGAACGCCACTATCTCTTCCTCTCCCATATTCTTAGGGTGTCGCTTCCCATGAAACAGGATGAATCGACGAATCCATCCAATGTAATGCTGCTCTGTTTTGTAACTCAGGTGGCGAAGTCGGATGCGTTCGCGGACCAGATCAAGGAATCGCAATTGAGGGATTGGGGAGTTGCTATTCGTATTCATGCTTCTTCACGCTTATTAATCGCGCATAACCATGGAAAGTTGCTTGGCATACATGGGCGGATCCGCTCATCTACTGGTTTTGATTGAATGGACAGGTCAGACGTTTAGTTGGAGAAAGGAGTAATCTATTGTTAGGTATGATGATTTGTTGATTTTACTTGCCAGCTGTTGATATGTGATATTGGTGGCAGAAGGTGCTGATTGGGCTTCTGGGCGGATCCGCACAATACTATGTTATCCCCCTAAGGAACTACCTTGAATACTGCAAAGCCCATTCCGCCGAATTGGGGAGGCGACTCCCTCTCTGATTACCTCAATCACGCCGAGAACCACTGCCATGCTGGTTTTGTCCGACTGAAGGCAGAGTACGAGCATCTTGCCAAAATCGATGGGCTATTCATGCGCGCAATGGAACATCTTAATAATACCCCAAATTGGTTCCCTTTGTTCTTTTTTGGGCGAGCATTCTCATCATTCCGTGTATCGGCCCGGCTGGCATTGTCGGGATCGATGACTGAGACGTACACTACGTTGAGGTCTGCAATCGAGTTTTCTCTGTACGCTGTTCATATAGATTCTATTCCCAATCTTCAGGAACCCTGGATAAAGCGAGAAGATAGCGCTGAACATAAGAAGTTAGTTCGGAAAGAGTTTCAACACATCAAGGTAATGGAGTCGGCCGCGAAGCGACTTCCCAAGAAGATTTACGAGGCCATCGACAAATTATACGACCGCAGCATAGACCAAGGTGCCCATCCAAATGTGCATGGCGTTTTGCTCGGCTCCCAGTTTGCCCGGGACAAAGTTGTTTCGATATTTCTTCAGAATGATGAAAACCGTATAAAAGCGGTTATCAAGGATACCTGTCGGGTAGGAGTAGTTTCGCTTCGTTGCTTTCAGGAGATATACTCGACTCGATTTGAATTGATTGGCCTCGACGCAGAATTTGACGAGGTTTCTCAAGGGCTATAACGGGGATAACAATGTGCGGCACGGGAGCGCAGGCTGACCCGGATCTCTGAATTTAAATGGTGGTGGCCGCGCCCCGTGCGCTTTAACGTTATACGCCACAAGGCGAGCGATGATAAGGATGACACTAGTTCTCTTGGCTTCTTTCTTCGCGCTGCGATGTTCTACTTCGTTCGCTGAAGTCCCCG
>CAYTAW010000418.1:0-3327 GCA_964435675.1 uncultured Bdellovibrionales bacterium | reverse complement strand
CTCATAGTAAATAAGCACCTCCCAACACGCAAGATAAAGTACATCCGTTGCTAACGAAAGCCACACCCCCCTCTTATATCCACTTAACAATCTTCTAATACCCGTTTTATTGCCTAGCGAAGCAAGACGCCTAAAATCGCTGCAATGGAAACAGCTAAATCAAACGCACCGTCTCGAACGCTTAACGGAACAATAGACCGTCCCGCATCTTATGGCGCGGGAGCGGTGCCCGGTAGTATCGAACTCGCGACTATGCGAATTGACACCGCGGCAGAGATTGTCACCCCGAGCCGCCTCAAGGCCGGCATCGATAGCCTGCGATCATCGCTCGCCGACCACCACACGTCGCTCGGAAAAGACGGCGCGACTGTACGCACCTATGGTCAGCGCATCGCTTCAGCGATCGAGTGGTTCGATCAGACTTCCGAAGTGATAACGGCCCAGCGGTATAACGTCCTTCAATTTACAATCGCTGCGGTATCGCACGCGGTAGACCAAGTTCGACGGTCAGTAAAAGCGCTGCCGCCACAAGACTTGACCAATGAAGGCCGCATGGTGTGCTATACGCTCGCACGTTGTTGCGTACTCATGCTCCATGCAGTGGAGCATATTAGCGAAGGAAAAAGACTCGCAGAATCAGATCCCTCTAGCGCACTCGAGGCATTTCAATCTTTCGAGGCCCTAATGCCAAAGCTTGCAGGTATACTATTCCAATCCGCCCAATATATTGACAAAATCGCGGCGGAACGCGATCTAAGGACCCCGCCTAACACTCCTCCGGAATAGGCACGCGGAGCCGGCGTGCCGCTGAGAGCGTATCGAGACAACCCCGCGTCCGCCAGCGCGGCTTAAGCCCGGCTATTGAAGGACCTTTTCAAAAAAACAGGAAAGATCGTGCTGCCGATTAAAATCAAAAAAACAATCGACTGCCCGGCTGGCGAATAAACGCCGAAATCGACATTTGTCCCCATAAGAATGTAGAACGTCGCGATACTAACAGAGAATACGAGCAGCGATTCGCGCCCCACATAGGCGAACCAGCGCATCCCCGGCCACCGCTCATAATTAAGCATGCCGAGCAAACGGAGTGCACGACAGAAGAGAAGGTCGTTCAGGATCAATCCCCATGGGAGCAGCCTTCGAGGGGAAACAGCCCGATCAGCTGCCTCTTGGGACAGAACTAACGGGACGATCTCGTGGCGGATGAGAATCACATAGACGGTCAGGGCTGCGCAAACACAATCAAACGCAAACAGTCTCGGATTTGCGCGGGGATCAGAATTATCTCTGCTATGAAGCACTGCCCCGTAATAAAGTCCCGCGACAAATAGCACCTGCCATGACAATGGATTGAAAGCATACGAGATTTCAGACATCCGGGGATGACATGAAAAGCTCGCACTATATAACCAGAGAGCTGCACTCGCTAAAAAAACTGCCGCGGCATATCCATTTTTAAACGCGCACACGAGCGGAGCGGCAAAGACCAGAAAGACTACGTATAAGGGGAGCACCTCAAGCAGCGGAACTAGATAGGTCAGAAAGGCGATTCTAAAGACGTATATAAAGGGATCGGATTGTACAAGGTACCGTGGATCATTAACGCCGAACGCCCCTTGATAAAGACATACTGAGACTACGGCTACCACTGTAAGCATCAGGTGATACGAGTAAATGCGCACCAGTCGCGGAACAATTTTTCCCCACATCTTCCTCGCGGTATCAAATCGCACCAGCGAGAGCCCTGTCGTTATTCCGGACGCGATTACAAATCCATCAGCCATCGAAAAAAATCCGAATGGCCGCCAGGCCAGATCAAGAATTGAAATTATCTTGGGAAAATAGATCTTTATGTGCCCGGTCATGAGAAGAACGAGCATGATGCCTTTCAAAATATCAAGTCGTAGGCTCCCTTCTGCGCTGAAAAAATCTTTTGGCGTCTCAGAACTCAGCGGCCTGGCATTTGAGGCCGTGGCATCCGCCATCACCGTCACAGCACCGCGTCCTGCATATTTCGCAGCGCTAAAAGACGCGCCGCTGAGACGCACTCCACGCCATATTGATCCGCCAGCGCTAATACGGCGCTTACATTATCGGCGATCCGGACGCGAGTATATTCTTTCGCATCCTCTACATTTTTCCGCGTACGCGCATTTTCTTCAGCGCTAATGGTTGAAGTCAACTCAACGAACGCTGCGATTATTCCGCCGGGATTAGCTATAAAATCGGGAATAATTTTCATCCCTCGCTCAGATAAGATCTTTTGAGCTTCCGCCGATGTCGGATTGTTCGCGCCCTCGACTATGAATTTCGCCTTTATCCGGCTTGAATTTTCTACGGTAATTACGCCTTGTAATGCGCACGGCAGTAAAAGATCTGCCTGCTGAAAAAGCACTTCGTCCGTTTCGAAATGAGCAGTGCTCTCTCTTTTCACCACCTCGCCAATTGCCGCAATGTCATGACTAATAAATGCCGCAATCAAATCCGCAGTCACTCCCCGCCCTAGCTCATACCCTCCACCAATTCTCGGATCCGCTATATACCGGACGGGTACGCCAAATTCAGTCAAATACCGGAATACCGCCCCGCCCATCGCGCCGAGTCCCTGTATTGCAGCAGATGCCTTTCCGAGATCTCCCCCCGATCGCTCGATTAACGTTTTTGCGGCAACCGCCACGCCCAATCCGGCGATACCTTCGCGATCATAATCCGTTCCACCCATTTCAACCGGTTTTCCCGTAAAGGATCGAAAGGATTTGAGCTGATCACAGGCCCAGTGGGGATGGATCGGACGGGCACCAATATCAAATCCAAGCCCGCCGAATATGCCCCCATTTTCCCGTAATACTGGTCTAATAAGCTCCACAAAACGCCGGTACTTCGCTTCGAAGCCGGGCTCATCGGGATCCGCTTTAATTCCTGATTTAGCTCCGCCCATCGCCAGACCGGCAGCGGCATTTTTCAGCGACATGATTTTTGCCAGCATCTTAATTTCGTCGAGCGAAACCGTCGGCGTAATACGCGTACCGCCCTTTCCGCACGGCCCCAGCGGTCCGCGTGCACCCGGCGCCGAATTCCAAACCACCACATAGCCCTCGACGCCTAAGTCATTATCACGCACCGTGAGCTCAAGCTCCGGCTGCGCTTCGGAAAATCTCTTCTCACGCTTTACAAGTTCATCGTAAAAAGTTTGTGAAAGTTTTTCGGGCATAACATTCCTCGCTCGTAGCGTATCGCAAAAGCCTACGGCGTCCAACAGGAAACCTGTCGGCGCCTCCGTTGCGTCCCTAAATTACCGATAGCGCTGATCGTCCCCCGGGTATGAGC
>CAYTAW010000417.1:1838-3331 GCA_964435675.1 uncultured Bdellovibrionales bacterium | reverse complement strand
TTTGGTCATACAAAAGTTTAGGGGCTTTTGCGTTCTCGGAGCGACTGATATAATTTGAGAATATAGTTTAGGAAACATCTGTAACCGTACATGGAGTCATCGGCAGCTAGAGGCAACTCCCCGGAAAAATGGGGCAAGCTCCTTGCAGAGCTGGATGATAAACTCCAGCTCGGCCTGCTTAATCCACTAAGACGCGTCAATAGTTACCATTTCGAAGGCCAAACCCTGCATATCGAGCCTGGCACTGAAGAAGATCTCAAATACCTTGGAAAAGACTCGGTCAAGCAGCAGCTTGCAATCTTCGCATCAGCAGTTGGCGCGGCCTCTGTAGTTGTTCAAAAGAAGCACGAGTAACCCTGAATCCTCGGCCACGAAGGTGGTTTACTCCCCCGTCTAATGGTGCGAAAATAAGCCGATTTTCTCTGTTATTTTTTGATTCTGGCATTCAGGATATTCGCATTCAAGGCATTGTAATTAGATGGATCAAGCTCAAGACACGCACCTCTACCGTATCCGCCACTCGCTGGCGCATGTGCTCGCACAAGCTGTGCTGCAGATTCGCCCGAACTCGCAACTCGCTTTCGGTCCCCCGATCGATAACGGTTGCTACTACGACTTCCTCTTCGACACGCCACTCACTCCAGACGATTTTCCCGATATAGAGAAACGCATCCGCCGCATTATCAACGAGCGTCAAAAATTCGAACAGTCTTCGCGCCCGCTAAAAGAGGCGGTTGCACACCTCAAAGAGCAGAAGCAAACTTTCAAAGCAGAATACTGCGAAGAGCTCGGCACCCGCGGAGAAACCTCGATTGGCTTTTATACGAATGGCCCTTTCGAAGATATGTGCGCGGGCCCCCATCTCGAACATACCGGCCAAATCCCTCCTGACTGCTTCAAGATCGACTCGCTCGCTGGCGCTTATTGGCGTGGCGACGAAAAAAATCCTCAACTTACTCGCATCTACTGTCTCGCCTTCGAGAATAAAAAAGAGCTTGAACAGTACCAAGAGAACCGGCGACTCGCGCAGGAACGCGATCACCGTAAACTCGGTAAAGAACTCGAGCTATTTTTAATCTCCGACCATGTCGGTCCGGGCCTGCCGCTCTGGATGCCTAACGGCACCGTGCTGCGCGAGGAACTCGAAAAACTCGCCAAAGAGGAAGAACAACGCGTAGGCTATGTTCGGGTCGCAACGCCGCACATAGCGAAAGAGGATCTCTACCTACTTTCGGGACATCTCCCCTATTATGCCGACGGCATGTTTCCACCGATGGAAATAGAAGGTGAGTCGAAGTACTACCTCAAGGCGATGAATTGCCCCCACCATCATATGATATATTCGCACCGGCCGCGCAGCTACCGCGAATTGCCTTTAAAACTGGCTGAATTCGGGACGGTGTATCGCTATGAACCTTCAGGCACGCTCTCCGGCTTACTGCGCGTTCGCTCAATTTGCCAGAACGACGCGCATATTTACTGCACCCTCGATC
>CAYTAW010000417.1:0-1828 GCA_964435675.1 uncultured Bdellovibrionales bacterium | reverse complement strand
CAAGGAAACATTCCAACTGACGCTGTCCTATTTCCAACGCTTCCGTTTTCAAGGAATCGCGGTGCGCTTTTCTACGCACGACCCGGCGAATAAAGAAAAATTCATTGATAATCCGGAATTATGGAAATTCTCTGAGAAGGTTGTCCAAGAAGTTATCGACGAGTTAAAAGTCGACACAATCCCTGGGCCGGGCGAGGCCGCCTTCTATGGACCAAAGCTTGATTTTCAAGCAAAGACACTGCTCGGCCGCGAAGAGAGCATCGCGACAACGCAGCTCGACTTTGGGCAGCCGCTGCGCTTCGATTTGAAGTATATGGGCGAAGACGGAAAAGAGCATCGCCCTTACGTGGTGCACCGCGCACCTCTGGGCGCACATGAGCGCGTGCTGGCCTTTCTGATTGAACACCTTGGCGGCGCATTCCCGACCTGGATGGCGCCGGTGCAAGCAATGTTGATTCCTGTTTCCGCGCAATTTGAAGGATATGTATCCGAACTCGAAACAACGATGCGCGCGAACTTACTGCGAGTCGAAACTGACCGCAGCGACAGTTCGTTCAACAAGAAAATTCGCGAAGCAGTTACACGTAAAATTCCGAATATAGTGATTGTCGGCGGTAAAGAGGTGGAAAATAACCAGGTCACGCTGCGGCGCTACTGCGTAAAAGAGCAGTTAACTCTTTCGCGCGACACATTTATCGATCGCATGAAACGCTTGGTTAGCGAGCGAATTATGGATAATTTCGCCGATGTGGAGATTCCGTAACTCAACTGAAGAGAACGGCATGAATAAATCAAAAAAAGCAAAATGCCCCGAGTGTGGCACTGACGCCGACCGCCATGCGAAGTGTTTCCCCTTCTGCTCAGAACGGTGCCAAATGATTGATTTGGGAGCCTGGGCAAATGAAAAATATCGCATCGCGTCGAAAGAAGATGAGGACGAAGATGGCGACACAGGCCCGGCTGGGGGAGCGATCGAACATTAGCAATAATGCGCGAAGAGCTGAAGCGAACGGCCCCGCCGTCAATAGACGGCCTTCAGCAAGCGGCAATCGGCTCTTTCTTCCACCGATTCGTGGTCACGTTGAGTCAGGAAAGGCTAGAAGAGCGGTGGTATTCTCGCACTAATCACCGCCACGTGGAACCGCCGACATCTATTTCTCAGTACCCTTTCGCAGCAAGTCAGTTCGGATTATTGAAGCTCCAAGCTTTACGATCTATCCGCTGTATGCTGAAGATACTCTACAGACTGTGGGTGCACGATAATGAGGCTCAGCCTAGAAAACAAAAGGGTGCCGTCCGTTACCACAAATGCTCAACACCCTAACTGCAAACATCTTTGGACGGCACGCCAGGAAAAAGCTACATGAAAAAAATCTGTCACCTCCAAACGAGCCTGCGTTATGGAGCGAAATTAAAACTTAAAAATTTCTCCTTGAGCGCTTCCATTCGCCTGCGTGAGCGTTGCAGGTGTTAATTAATCCGAGTCGGAGATAATCCGGGTCGACGCCGAGCGCTTCGCAGACACTATCAAAAGCAAAAATGTATTCAGTGCCTTTCTTCATCACCCAGTTGTAGGCCTCGAGCGAGCGAGACTTTCGAGACTTGGCGGGCGTAAGAGCATAGTTAAGAAACGACTGCACCCCATCGAAAAGAAGTGCGGACATTAACGAGCGAACCGGCCCCTTTGCGTAACCTTTTGCATTACTGAGGAGCTCTTCTGCAAAAACAACCCCAGCATTAAAACCTTGAGAAGAACCCGAGTTGAAATCATTGAATTCCATATACGGTCTCCCAATAGACTAAGCGCCATGGGGATGATCGCCGCTGC
>CAYTAW010000416.1:0-3346 GCA_964435675.1 uncultured Bdellovibrionales bacterium | reverse complement strand
TCACCGAGCAGATCGACGCGCTCAAGTCGATGGCGGTTGATCCGATGAAATATCTGATGGCGCCCCGTCTCCTCGCCGGAATTATCGCCGTACCGCTGCTTACCGCAATCTTCATCGCGGTCGGAATTTTCGGCGGATATATCGTGGGCGTCGGATTGCTCGGTCTCAATCCAGGCACGTTCGTTTCGCAAATGGAATCGGCGGTCGAGTTAACCGACGTGACATCGGGGTTGGTAAAAGCAATCGTCTTCGGATTCATCTTCGGCTGGGTCAGCTGCTACAAAGGCTATACCTGCGGATTTGGCGCAGTGGGCGTGAACCGCGCCACCACGCAGTCGGTGGTGATCGCCTCGGTTGCGGTACTCGTCGTCGATTACTTCCTGACCAGTATTTTGACACGCATGTTTTTTGAATAGGAAATCAAGTGATTTCAGTGCGCGGACTGTATAAGCGATTCGGAAAGCAAGTTGTGCTCGACGGTATCGATCTCGAAATCGAGCCGGGCAAGACAACGGCTA
Organism: uncultured Bdellovibrionales bacterium; assembly: GCA_964435675.1. GTDB lineage: Bacteria > Bdellovibrionota_C > UBA2361 > UBA2361 > CAYTAW01 > CAYTAW01. Next base: position 2,828 of record CAYTAW010000416.1, on the reverse strand, counting down.
TTGTCGGTCCGAGTGGCGTCGGCAAGTCGGTGCTGCTCAAGTTAATCATGGGTATAATGGCGCCAGATGCGGGTGAGATTACCGTCTGCGGAGAAAAAATCACGTCAGCGGGCAGCGAGAGCGAGCGCAATCGCATACGCGAAGCGCTTGGCGTGCTCTTCCAATCGGCGGCGCTTTTCGATTCACTGACCGTATACGAGAACATCGCATTCCCTATCCGCGAACGCACGAAGTGCTGCAAAGACGAGCGTCATCAACGCGTGCTTGCCATTCTCGAGGCGCTGAGCCTCGAAGAGTACGCTTTCAATTATCCGCAAGAGGTATCAATTGGCATTCGCAAACGCGTCGGCTTGGCGCGCGCGCTAGTGACCGAACCGAAAGTGCTGCTCTTTGACGAGCCGAATACCGGACTCGATCCGCTGTGTGGTCAGGAAGTGTACGAGCTGATTAAGCTCTCGAAAGAGCGCTGGGGTTTTACCGGCGTCGTTATCAGCCACGAGCTGCCGGAGGTCTTCCAAGTCTCTGATCGCGTTGCCATGATTTTAAACGGAAAAATTGTCGAAGAAGGAGCCCCGCGCGAGTTCGCTTGCTCCAAGAACCCGGCAGTACAACAATTTTTGGAGGGAAGGATTGATGGACCAATTAAAATCCAGTGAAAAAGATAAAGGCGTGGCGAAGCCGGGCGAGCATCACGTTACGCTGCCGCGGCGCTCGTTCTCTGTAGAGTTCTTCGTCGGATTATTCACCATGGCCGGAGTAGCCGCTTGCGGATACCTGGCTGTCGGCCTCGGCGATCTGCGCCTGAGCCGCTCGAATGAGTACATCGTATACGCGGAGTTCGATAATATTTCCGGGCTCAAATCGGGCGCCTCAGTTGAAATCGCTGGTGTTCCAATAGGCGAGGTTTCGGCCATCGATCTCAAGGATCCAATGGCGCGCATTTCATTGCGGATTTCCAAAACCATTCAATTGCGCGATGATGATATTGCCTCGATTCGCACCAAAGGCATTATCGGCGACCGTTACGTAAAAATTTCCCGCGGCGCTTCGAGCGATTTTATCAGCGAAGGGGGCACGATGACTGAGACGGAATCGGTCGTCGATATCGAAGACGTAATCGGGAAGATTGTCCATAGCTTGAGCAGCGACAAAGAAGAAGCGAGCCCCGAAGGCGGCAAGCCGTCAGCTGAAAAATAACAACGATAAAGGTTGAAGATATGAAGATCCAATGTAAGTCAATTTTTGCTGCACTCTTTCTCGGAATGGCATGCACGCTGATTTCCAGCGCTGTCCATGCCGCCGAGCTCCCTGCTGGCGTCAAAGCGCCGATGGATGAGGTACGAACAACCGTCGATGAGGTAGTTAAAGTATCGGTCTCACTCACCGGCGATGCAAACAAGTCAAAGCGCCGCGAAAAGCTGCGTGAAATCATCGAGCCGCGCTTCGACTTCGTGGAAATGGCGAAGCGCTCGCTCGGCGCATCGTGGTTAAACATGTCAACTGCGCAACAAGATGACTTTGTAAAAGTATTTTCCGCCTTACTCGCTCGCACCTACCTTGAGCGCATTGAGACAGTTGAGGAAAAAATGGTGACGATTGACAGTGAAAATGTCGGGTATCCAAAGGCGCTCGTAAAGACTTCCGTACACCGTAAGGGTGATGTATTCCCACTCGACTACCGGCTTCACTATGCCGACAACACTTGGAAGGTATACGACGTAATCATCGAAAACATCGGACTGGTTTCAAACTACCGCAACGAGTTTTCGGGTATCATCCGTAAAGACGGCGTTGACGGCTTGATATCGAGATTGAAAGAGAAAGAAGGCATCAAGAATTGATAGCACAGCTCGCAATAGTCTTTGTTTTTGGTCTCATCATCGGCAGCTTTCTTTCGGTTTGCATTTACCGCATTCCGCTCGGCCGTTTCGATCAAGTAGACAACTCTGATATTGCCGGCGAAGACAGCACAGCGCCCGAGCCTCAAGTCTTTGAGGGAAAGCCGGTTACGTTTTCATTCCCGCGTCGCTCGCTTTCACCGTGCTGCAAAAAGCAGCTCGCCTGGTGGCACAACATCCCGCTGATAAGCTGGTTGCTACTCGGTGGCAAATGCGCCTTCTGCAAGAAGTCCATCTCAATTCGCTACCCGGTAGTCGAACTACTCACCGCGCTCTGCGCCTTTCTTTCAGCAAGCCATTACGGCACAACGCCGACCGCGCTGATCGTCTTTATCTTTTCGTGCTCAGTTATCGTGATCATGTTCATCGATTACGACTACTTCATCATCCCGAATCTAATCACCTACCCTGGCATGCTTGCCGGTATTACTGCCGCATTCGTAAACGAGCGCTTTCATATGTTCGGACCGCCGATCGTATCTGGAGTCTTGATGTGCATCCTCGGTGTACTCGCAGGCGGAGGATTTCTCTTTTTTGTTTCTGAAGTCTACCTCAAGCTGCGAAAACTCGATGGATTGGGCATGGGCGACGTTAAGCTACTGGCGATGATCGGCGCGCTCTTTGGCCCAGAGTGCGCGCTGTTTACTATCTTCGTCGGATCGCTAATCGGCTCAATCGGAGGCCTACTGCTCGTACTTATCGGCGGACGGCGCATGAGTCAACATCTTCCCTTTGGGCCATCGCTCGTTACCGGCGCGCTGCTCTACCTCTATTTTGCGCAACCGATTGGCGAATTTCTCAATATGCCGCTCGGCATGGCTGTACGATAAGTCGCTCACCGGCACCAGTAAATTGATTGGGCTAGCGATTCTGATGGCGCATGCTGCCGATCGGTGAGATGCGCCGCCAGGCCGCGCTGACGTTGCTGGT
>CAYTAW010000415.1:0-3346 GCA_964435675.1 uncultured Bdellovibrionales bacterium | reverse complement strand
AGATAATACCCAACTTGCATGAGCCCGATAAAAACTGGGAAAAGTGAAACGATTAAAATCGCGCTCTGTCGAAGCAGCGTTATGGATACTCTCTTATGGAGTAGAAGGTAGAGAGGTACCGCAATCAAGGCTGCCGCTCTTGACTGCCCGCCAAAATAGAAAACGCTCCCAATACTAAGCGTCAATATGAGCGCGACTGATGCGAAATCAACTTTATCTAAACTCACGCAGAGCGCACGAATGAGCTTCATCTGCACCCTAAACACTGCGTAACCATCTAAGCACCTTCCACTGTATTGGGTTCCTCTTCAAGAGCCAACGCTAAGCCAGAGCGAACATTATATTTCCTGAAAAGAGCCGATCCTCTACCCAGGGCGACCCGACCCCAATTTGATTAGCGATCTCGATTATATATACCATGAATGAACATCGATTGGGATTGGGCTATGGAACACCACCGAGACATTCATACCATTGACCTCACACACCCCGGTAGCGCCATTCCACGGCTGCTTCCGATCGAACGAGCCGACATTCAGATTCTCAACGCCTATGTAAAGCCACTGTATCAACCAACCACCGATCCGATCGCGATGAGCGTGGGCTATTCGGCCATTATGGAAGGAATGATACTAAAAACGTTTCATACGGGTTCTTTTGGAGTTGATGCAAATGCAATCAAGGTTGTCGGCTGCAATATATATGACGGAATGCCTCACCCGAGGATCGATACACTCGACCTTCAGATCTCCGGCCGTTTCACTGGAGATGCGCGGCAAGAGTACACGTGGATCAAGCCGTTTATCGAATTAGGTTTAGAAAATAAGTTTTCATATGATTTTACCTACATAAGAAATCCAGATTTACTTGATATACGGGATTGGACAGCCATCTTCCAACGCGCGCTATCGATGACTCTAAACACCGGGGTAGTCGTAACACTGATCCAAGGCGACGACGTCGATCCATTCCGCGATTTACAAAATGAACTCGCGGATCGAGCAAAGGTCTCTCCTTTGCTGGTAAAAGAGATGGAACCGCTGATAGATGGAGATAGCCTCCGGCAGCACCACCTTCTCGCTGTATTTAGGGGGCAGTCGTTGCGGTAGGTTGTTGGTATTCCGACTTCGTCCTGCGTCTTAGGGCGGTGTAGCTCTTTTCGGCATCCAAACAGCATCTAATTTCTGTAGGTTGAATGATTCTGAAATGCTAAAAAATGAAACCAATTTTTTGTCAGGCGACGCTAAAAGAGCTCACTCTAAAATGTTCAAGACTTTAAATCGTCCCTTCAATCCCCTGACAATCGAGATTTTAGATTTTGGTACATTAAAGTGTTTGGCGATAATTTCTATCAACTCTTCGTTTGCTTGACCATCAACTGGAGCGGATTTAACTGACACTTTAAGTGCGGTTATGGTTTTTCCTTTATTAGAAAGGAGTCCGAATTGCTCGGCAGGAAGTTGCACTTCGGAAGTCACTCCCGCCGGTGAGCAGTTTGGCTTGATCTGAATATATACGCGCATCGCGTCATCCTAAATATTACTTTCAGGCCCTATGGCAACTATTAGCATATTGATCCATAGATCGACGTTCATTTGTAAGAAAATTTATAAATATATCTTATAAAACGTAAGGAGTCTCTACGCGCCATGGCTTATTGCCCGCACTGATTTACACCTGAGTTATGCTCGTGAAGTCGACTTTTCTTAGCCTACGAAGCTTTGAATTGGAATCCGGTAATGTCGATCTCAGATCGATCTGAAACAACAAGTTGCGCCAGAGTTTCGCCAACTGCCGCGGAATGTTTGAAACCATGTCCAGAGCACGGCGATGCAATTATTACCTGCCTGAACTTGGGATGTCGCTGAATAACGAAATCTGAGTCGGGTGTGACAGTATACAGACAGCTCACCGCTTTTACACAACGATCGGAGAGCATAGGAATTCGATCACGCACATACTCAGAGTACATACGTTCAATCTCTTGTACCGAAACGTCCCGGACCACTTTGTCAGGCGTAGTAGACACCTCGTATTGTTCTGCGGCAACCTTCACACCGCCTTGAGCGCCGTCAACAGCAGGGAACCCGTACATCCCATCCCGGCCACCATCAGCAAACGACCATATGAATGTGGGGCATCGATCCGGAAGAAATGCATCGATGGTTCTCTTTGGTGAAAACCAGAACAGAACTTGTCGATAGACTTTGAAGTACGGTTCAGTTCGTTCCACCAGCTCGTTTATCCATGGACCGGCGGTCAAAATTACTTGCTCTGCCTTATAAGCTGCATCTCTTGTTTTTACTCCGACTGCGCCGGCGGAAATATCAGGAGATAATTCGATAACCTTTTGATTAAGAACGATTTCGGCACCCAACGACTTTGCTAGCTCAAGCTGCGCTTTGACGCACTCCTCCGGCTTAACAAAGCCAGCGCCAGATTCAAAATATCCTGAGTAGTTATCCGTGATCGCGAACTGCGGGAAACGCCTTCGCACCTGAGTCGCATCAAGTACCTCATGCGGAATGTCAAACTTCTTTGCCGTTGCTATGGTACTCTCAATGAATCCCGTCTTGTACGGATGAACAGGAGTGGCTGCGAGATCCCCAATAATCAATCCACCTACAGGAAACAAAAGCTGCCTATTCACTTTCTTTTCGATATCGCGCCACAGTTCATGTGAGCGCAAAGCCAGAGGCACATATTTTTCCCCCTCACCAATTGCTTGTCGGGTGATACGTGTATCTCCATGCGAAGAACCTAAGGTATGCGGAGGCGAATATTGATCAATCCCCAGAACACGTTTTCCGGCTAACGCCAATTGGTACAATGTCGCCGAGCCCATTGCTCCGAGCCCGACAACTATCGCGTCGTAATGGTTAAATGAGGTTGTCATTTGAAGAGCATATAACTGACCATGCTTGGAAGAAAGCCTGCGTTGCCTTTGAACGCCGGCGCCTTAGGGCAAAGCTCTAAGGCGTAATTTGAATTTTGGCAAAGCCAAGTTCGGATCACTAGAGCGCTGTGGCGTGTAGTATCAGGGGGACCAGTAACTTATTGATACGAAATGGAGAGTTATTCCGGCGACATCCAAATAGCATTCAAATTTTGCAGATGACTGACTGATGTGTGCTGTTGATTAGGAAGGGCCTGACTTCCCGAAATTCTGTCATCAACTATAACAGTTCCCGGAATGCGTTATTGCCCGGATCAAACACTAGAGTATGGAGAATAGCAGCACTAGGAACATCATTCCGAGTTTCTAATAGAGAATATTGAAGGTGATGGTTAGGGATATCGCTCTGTCTTGCAATTATCACTACAGCTAAGACGTCCTCTCGCGGAC
>CAYTAW010000414.1:0-3352 GCA_964435675.1 uncultured Bdellovibrionales bacterium | reverse complement strand
AACCAAAGGGTCGGGGGTTCGAATCCCTCAGGGCGCGCTCTTCGTTTCTTCTCTAAGTATCAGAATCTGGGGAACGGTGTGATTTTCATTTGCCGTTAACCGGGAAGCCCCGAATATCTCGTCCCATGATCGCGAATAGCCTTAAAAATTGAGCTAAGCTGTCATTTTTCGCGGCATTACCCCCTAATTGTGTATTGTTGGCGCGGTAGACTATAAAAGTATAGTTCAGGTACAATAAGGTGCTTAGTCCTTAAAAGCGGGAATGCTCTATGTGTGGGATCGTTGGATACGTTGGTTCGGGCGATGGCCTTAGTGTGGTTATCGGCGGGCTTGAGAAACTGGAATATCGCGGTTACGACTCCGCTGGCGTAGCCCTTGTCGAAGACGGTTCGCTGCAGGTTGTTCGCGCAGTTGGGAAGCTCTCTCAACTCAAAAATGAACTAACCAAGTCGCGTGGTGGAGTGGTCTCCACGGCGCGCTGCGCAATCGGGCATACGCGTTGGGCTACCCACGGACGGCCGTCGGAGACGAATGCGCATCCGCATACGTCCGGCCGCGTAAGCCTGGTTCACAATGGTATTATCGAGAATTATCTCTCGCTTCGAAATGAATTAGAGAAGAAGGGCGATGAGTTCTCGTCCGAAACCGATACTGAGATTGCCGCTCACTTGATGAATCATGCCCTGAGGGATGCGCCGGATGGGATTAGCGCCTTAATAAAGGTTTGTGGCCAAATTCGCGGAAGTTATTCCTTTGTTGCAATCGATGCGGAAGATCCCGAGAGTTTGTTAATTGCAAAGAGCGCAACGCCTTTAATCATTGGCATCGGTGAAGGCGAGATGTTCGTGGCCAGTGATATTCCCGCAATTCTCGCGCATACGAGGCGCATAGTAGTGCTTGAAGACGGCGATATCGCCCAGGTGCGGGCTGATGGCGTAACCGTGCTTCACAATGGTAAGCCAATTGAACGAAAGATCGAAACAGTAAGTTGGGATCCGGTCACCGCGCAAAAGGGCGGATTCAAGCATTACATGCTAAAAGAGATCAACGATCAGGTCGAAGTCCTCGCCGAGGCTTTTCGCGGGCGCGTTGAATTGGAGTCGGCGGATGTGGTGCTGCCCGAAATTAAGCTGACTGACCAGCAGCTCGAGAAGATCAAGCGTATTGTTCTCGTTGCCTGCGGCACCGCCTGGCATGCGTGCTTGATCGGAAAGTATTATCTCGAGGCGTTAACGCGGATTCCGTGCGAAGTCGATTACGCTTCAGAATTTCGCTACCGCTCCCCGGTGTTGGATGGCGAAACATTGGTTATTGCGGTTTCTCAGTCGGGTGAGACGGCCGATACTCTGGCTGCGCTTGAATATGCCAACAAGACTTCTCACACGCTTGCGGTTTGTAACGTGCTTGGCTCATCGTTGGTGCGAAAGGCGCAGAGCGTCGTCTTTACTCAGGCAGGTCCTGAAATCAGCGTTGCGTCAACGAAGGCGTTTACGACTCAGCTCGTTTGCCTTTATTTAGTAGCATTATCGCTTGGAAAGCGCCGGGGTGTCGTGAAGGATGAAAGTGCTGCGCAGCTCCTCGCCGATCTGACCCGGCTTCCCAGTGCCGTATCGGGCACGTTGGAAGAAGATCGCACGGTAGAGCGGATCGCCCGAACATTTTATCGTGCGCGAGACTTTTTGTTTCTCGGCCGCGGAAGCTGCTATCCGATCGCGCTCGAGGGCGCCCTCAAATTAAAGGAGATATCTTATATACACGCTGAAGGTTATCCGGCAGGGGAAATGAAGCATGGACCGATCGCGTTAATAGATGAACATATGCCGATTGTCGCTGTCGTTCAGCGCGATGATTTGATTGTCGACAAAATGCTTTCTAATTTGAAGGAGGTGGAATCGCGCGACGGTAAGCTGATTATCGTCAGTGATGTTGAAAACGTCGAAGCGACATTCGGGAAGTTGACTGAGCAGGTCGTTAGAGTCCCCTATATCAGTCCATTGCTATCACCGATATTGCTGACGATTCCGCTGCAGCTCCTAGCGTATTATGTTGCGGTAATGAACGGCACCGATGTAGACCTTCCGCGTAATCTCGCGAAATCGGTCACTGTCGAATAAGAATCTACGAATATTTCGCAGTGAAGCAATGATCGGCGGCCCGCTGATCGGGGGATAGAGCAATTTAATCCCGGAGGTTCTATGGGCTTTGCAGTGCTTCAAAATCAACATAATGATGACACGAATGATAGCGCAGTTGAGCGCTTGCAGCTTACCCTGATCGGCCTTGGTAAGCTGTCTGGAAGCGAAATTCAAGAGGCGGTCAGCGAGGATATTGTGCGCGGGCGTCTAGTAAACGAGCTTATCTTACTTAAGCTTTTCTCATCGCCTTCGGTGACCTTGACCACCAAGGACTTCCAGCGGCTTGCGATAACCCTGCGCGACGCCATGATAAAGCTGCCACTTACCCGTGATGAGCAGTTTATCAATTATGCCAAGTGCGCCGCCCTCTGTATGCGTAATATCGGGTAAAAGCGCCGTTACCTGCTAGTTTGTCTATACGCAGCCATTAAAAGCATCCCGATTACTGTGAAAAAAAATAATTTGGGGTGTTTTTTTGTGTTGACGGGTGGGGCGAAGTGGGTGTAAATGTAAGGAAGTGGGTTGAAGTGGGTTTTATCAGGTTGCCTTAACCATCTGATGTAAAATGAGATGACTGACAATAAGCAAAGGGAATCCGAGACTAGTTCTGACGTGGTTCCCTTTGCTGGTTCTTTTCACGGCAATTTCAATCACGCCGTGGACGAAAAGGGGCGCGTAAATCTTCCGTCCGAATTTCGTAGGGTTTTACAGGAACATAAAGAAAACAGCGTCGTGCTGACCAACTACGTCTCTGACGGAGCGCGATGTCTCGAGGGTTTTGGCTTACATGCGTGGAAAGATTTCGAACGCCGCTTACGAGAAAAGAGCCGTTTTAGCGCTAAATTGCAAAAACTCGAAAACTACTACCTCAGCCGCGCCGCGCACTGCGCAATTGATGGTAACGGGCGCATTCTTATTCCGTCGCACTTACGCCAATACGCCGGGCTGGAGCGCGACGTCACGTTTACTTCCTCTATTCACGGCTTCCGTTTGTGGGAGAAGCGGGTGTGGGAAACTATCTTCTCGTCAGCAGAGCAAGCCTTGCTCGAAAATCCAGACTTATTCGCGGACGTCGAGATCTGATCAATGGGGAATTCGGTTCATGTTTCCGTTTTGCGCGACGAGGTCGTCTCAATGATCAAGGCGGCGAACGGCGGCATATTTCTCGACTGTACCTTTGGCGGCGGGGGGCACAGCAAAGCGATCCTCGATGCGAG
>CAYTAW010000413.1:0-3378 GCA_964435675.1 uncultured Bdellovibrionales bacterium | reverse complement strand
ACGCAGCGTATCGCGGTGGTCAATCGAAAAGCCGACGTGCGCCTCGGACAGCTTCGGCTGCTCCGTTGGATGGTGCGGCTGATTCTGGTGTCGGGGTTGGGTGGTGCGATTTATTTCGGTTACCACTTCCTTCCCTCGCATGCCGGGATGGATCTAGATCTGGAGCTGAAGTCGTGGGGTGAGGCAATTTCGGTGTTTGCCGATTTGGCTGAGTTGACCTTCCTTTTGATCCCGCTGTTGATTGGAGTGTTTCTGATCGAACGCGTGATCGACCGGGCGGCACTGCTCTGGCTCCTTGCTCAGCTCGAACTGTTTTGCGATCAGGTGTATGATCGCCAGTTCGACGACAATCCGTATCAAACGAGCGCATCAAAGGGTACAGCGACTGACGCGCAGCTTTTCGAATTCCTCGATTGCTGCACGGCGCTGCTCCTGTTGATTCGCATGGTGGCGCAAAAGATCGCACAGGAGGTGAACGATCGGGCGATTCTCGACCGCTGCGCTATTATTCGGCGCGGTGCGGGCGATAATCACACCCGTATCCTGATGAAAATCAGCATCCTGAAAGGTTCAGGATGCGCGAGCGAGAGTGTCTAGGCTCTAATCGCTCCGGTAAATAGAGAGGAACAACCGGAGCAGAGTGAGGGAAGCGATACCTACGCATCTCTTTCTTCGCGGAGCAGGTTTTCCTGAAAGGTGACGGAAACCTGCTCCATCTCTTAATCTTGTAATTTTGACGGATAATAGCCCGGAAGCGGCGATTCGATACTAATCCGCGCTCTCGTCTGCGGATGAAAAAATTCAAATCTCGCGGCATGCAGCAAAAATGGTGGTGTATTCGGAGCGGCATCAAATGCTGGCTCTTCGAGGTCGCAGTAAAGCGTGTCCCCTACCAACGGATGACCTATATGGGCGCAGTGGGCGCGAACTTGATGACGCGCACCAGTCAGCGCCTCAATCGATGCGAGTGAACGATTCTGATCTTTTAGCGCGATAGCCGAGCGAATTTTCGACCGGGAAAACATAAAGCGCTTGTCCTCTCGATCTTGGAAGGTAACCTTTTTCGAACCGCGGTAGCGATTACCGATGTAGCCTTCAATGAGAAGCGGACAGTCTGGAATTCCGTGCAGCACGGCGCGATAGCTCTTTATTATTTCTTGGCGCTGAAACTGATCGCGCAGCGCGATCCAAGCCGCGTGCGTTTTGGCGGCAATGAGGATTCCACTTGTTTCGAAATCAAGTCGATTGATAAGCCCGGCGTCACCTTCCTTTTCAGCGGCGGTACGAAGTTCGGGAAATTTTTCGAGGATCTCGGTTGCAATCGAGCGATCATTTGTTTCGAGTGAAACTGAATGAATGAGCGACGGCTTATCGATGGCGATTAGGTGGGCGTCTTCGAAGAGGATGGTGAGTGACATGGGAGAGGTTCCACTATTGAGGGGATCCGCCTTTGCGAGTACGCCCATGGCGGATAACGTTTTGCGTGCGTTAATGAAACGTTACATTATCCGGGTGGGGCGAGTCATGCAATAAAAGGAAAAGTTCACGCAGCGTTACGCGCACGGCTTGCCGGTTTGTCTCTAAGCGCTCAGCCACATCGCTCAGTTTCTTCTTAAATTCGATTAGTGCCCAATTTGGCGTTTTATGCCCCGAGAGGAGTTTGCGTTTCTTTAAATTACCGATGGTTTGCGAGATCTCGTATTTGGCTTTGAACAGCTCTGAGCGGTTATTGAGAAGCTCTTCGAGTGAAGGCAGCGGGCCAAGGTGGAAGCCGTGCCTATCAGAAAAGGCAACGATGCGATTCAGAAGTTCCAGGTGATGAGTCGCTATTTTATCGATTATCGACGGATCTCCTAATTTGGGATCGAAGAAAAAGGCACCTTCGAGAATTTCGAGGGCGCGGCTGAAATTGCCAAGCTTGAATTCTTTATCGAGCTCAGTGAGTAGATGCGCTCGCCGTGACAGCGTCAACGTATCAAGTAGGTGTCGAGGGTTGCCGATCAGGGCGCCGAAGACCAGCCGGATGAATCCGATCGTGATCACGAGGCCAATAGCGCCGAGCAGAAGAGCAATGATCGCCTGAAAAACCATGAAATTCCGCAGATTACTACATCTCTATTTATTCTATCCCGCGATCTGAGTTTAGTCCAACTATTCTCTGGTCAACGAATACTTGACCAGCAATTTTTAAAAGGCGATGCTCAACTCCGCAAGACCAAGGGAAGCCGGTGTAAATCCGGCACGGTCCCGCCGCTGTAAGCGCGTAGAACGGGTGTTCGGTAATTCGGATACCGTAAGGAGCTCACGACCAATCACTGTATTCGTACGGGAAGATGTGAGCGCCGCGGAAATATGTTTCCGGCGCGTAAGTCAGAAGACCTGCTTGCGAATACGAAGACTGTTGGGTTCGCCCAACGTTCTCTCGCCAGTGCGCCCTCGTGGATTGGGGCTGCGCCGGAAACAGAATAGTTCGGAATAACCTATGAGCGCTTTTTCGTTACACCGCACGTGTATCTTGTGCATTGCATTTTTTGCGACCGCTTTTCATGCCGGCTCGGCTCGCGCCGAGAACGCTGATTCGCTGACTGAGCTGGTCATTACGCCGAACCGGGCCCCGAAAGCAATTAATAAAGTGTCCAGTTCAATTACGGTAATTAGCGCCGCCGAGATGGAGCAAAAAAGACAACGCACTGTCATTGAAGCGCTGAGCGCCGTACCCGGAGTTCAAATCGTCCAGTCCGGCGGGTTCGGCGGAAACACCGGCATCTTTCTGCGCGGCGCAAATGCCGAGCATACGCTGGTGCTCGTCGACGGCATTGAGGTGAATGATCCGATCGCAACGGCGCGGCAAGCGAGCATCGCCAATATGACCCTCGATGACGTCGAGCGTATCGAGATTTTGCGCGGACCGCAGAGCGTTCTCTACGGCTCCGACGCGCTCGGCGGGGTAATCAACATCATTACCAAAAAAGGAAGCGGCGCACCGCATGGTAAGGTCAGTCAGGAAACGGGCTCCTATAATACGGCTACTGAACGAGCCGCGTTAAACGGTTCCGATGGCGACGTGCATTATTCGGTATCAGGAACACGTATTGATTCCGGTTCTATATCGCAAGCGAATGCGGCGCTCGGCAATTCCGAAAAAGATCAATACGATAATACGTCATTTGCTGCCCGCGTTGACCGAGATTTCGGCGAACGCTCAGTGGTGAGCGGATTTTTTCGCACCCATCTGTCGCACACCGATATCGATAATTTCGGCGGCGCGGGCGGCGACGATCCCAACCGCTTTTTTTCGCAGAAGCAATTCTTTTCACGGATGCAGGCGGTGCTCGGCGATCTCCATCCCGATCTGACGCAGACGGTCGGCGTATCGTA
>CAYTAW010000412.1:0-3386 GCA_964435675.1 uncultured Bdellovibrionales bacterium | reverse complement strand
GTCCAGGTGTGTCCCGTGCAGCTACGAAACTGAATAGCAATCGGCACATGTGGCACCGCCTTTCCGTTAGCCAACACATTCACTTTTGCTGTACAGATCTGTTTCTCAGGCACCGGATTAGCCTGGCGAATGGTGTGAAAATTCTCGAAGTAGGGGTCGCATTCCCCGACGATCTTTGTGTTAACGCTGAGCTCTTCCTTTTCGACAATCTGGCGCACATCATCAAATTTGACCTCAATCGTTAACGTGCCTGTTTCACCAGGCGTAGATATGGTCGTTAGCGCCGAACGATCTTTTTTTGAAATTTCTAGCGTCATCGTGTCGGCGACAGCTTCAGTTTCAATCGCAAACTCGCCCTGCGCATCGGTAACATCGAAATCGCCAGTCTCGACGACTTTTACCGTAGCCGCTTCAATGGGCGTACCGTTATTGTTTGTGACCACCCCTTCAATACGCAGCGAAGAATCTCCGGTTCCGGTGCCTGCCGAACCACCTCCACAGCCGCCGGGCAACATACAAAGCGCGACGAGCGCCACGCTGCGTAAGAAACACGCCCCTCGCTGCAGCATGGATCTATTCTTCATTATTTTCTCCCCCGGTATCGCCGCCTACAATCTTACTAAACGAGGTAATCGTCACCTTACCGCCACCCTCCTGATCATACAGCGCCGGATTGAGATCTTTATCGAACTGGCTGACATGCGACCGCACTTCTGCATGAAATTGCGCGCCTTTCTCAAGCAGCCAGCGGCGCAGCGCGGGAAGGTGATCCCGCACAATATTGTCGTAGCGAGTACCGATGTGCAAGTTTGGAATTGCGCTCTTCTTAGTTACATTTTCCTCAACAGACGCGGCCAAATCCTCGGCATCTTGACTCCAGAGCGCTAATCCCTGTTCGATATTTTCACGGGGCTCGAACGAGCGCGCCTTTAGAACGAGAAACTCGCCCTGCTTTTCGACCGCGCCGGTTCTTTCTAACTCAAAGAGCACCGTATACGGGTTAAGATCTTTACTGACCGATTGCACGAGGGTGAAAAACTCGCTCTGCGCTCCCTCATAGCGCAACTCGCGCGCCTTATCGCCACGGCGAAAGCGTTTATCGGATCCCCACTGCCCGATAATCTTAGTCAAAATATTCGTCGAGCGTTGCACCTCCGGATCTTCATCGAGGATGCGCGAGATATCGCGGCGCTGTAATCCCGTTATTACGGCTATTTTCGATTTGCTCTGCGACTCACCTGAACGCTCGAGCTCTTCGTGCGCAATCGCGACAAATACGGCCTTTAAAATTTCAAATAAGTCCTGAACTTTAAGACCACTGCGCACGGCGAGCAGCACGGCAGGGCGCAGAATATATTGCAGTGTTTTTACGACCGAAGAGGCCATACGAAAAGTGCTTACCGTTCTAATGTGTTGTCTACCCATTATTTTAACAAAAATAGGCAAGAAAAACAAACGATTTTTGCCTTGACTAGCGCGCAGCCTCCAATATAATGTGTATATAACACACTAACTATCCAATTAAGGAGGGCTATGAAACGTTTCACTTTGTCTTCGATTTTACTGCTTGTTTTGGGTATTGCCGCGCCGGCGGTGGCTCAAGATTTTAATCCAATTTCGATTTCGCTGGTTAACGGCACAAGCTGCAGCCAAGCGACCGTCGAGCTGGCCCTGCTTGCGACCGGCATATCGAAAGAGTCCTACCGCATTAGCGCATCGGGGGGGGAGTTTGATTATACTTCGCCCGCTTTTGCTGCGGCGAACTCACAGGTAAATGGCAGCACAACGCGCTCGATCACATTCCCATCGGCGGCAAAGGCGACAAGTTTAATCGGTATCGCATATAAGGTTGGTGGTGGTAATTTGGATGATGATACGCACGCGGAATTTTTCGCTGCGTTCTCCTGTTCCAATGGCGCGAACGCACAAGCGCTCTATACCTGCGTTGGGCGCAAGGGCGTCTGCCCTCAATCGATCGGAGAATACCTCCCGCACGGAGCGCTCGGGGATTATTCCGACTCCGGAGATTTCGGAACGATTTCTGACAGAGAGCGCCACGAGGGACATTTCGAGCTTCGCAACGATGGTTTTGTGTCACTCGCTATAGCCTCGGCAGAGATCGAGGGCGAAACACCAGAGCCGTTTAAATTAATTTCGGACGTCCCTCTCCCGCTGTATATCGATGCGCACAGCAGCTGGTATTTTTCGATAAAATTTCAAACTCGACGTATCGGCGATTTCTCGGCACGGCTCAGAATTAAATCCGGCAACCCGGCTATAGCGGATACCGTGATCCCACTGCTGGCAAGCACAAAAGCACTACCGGCGCTTAAAGTTCATTTTGATTCGCTTGGCGTAAGCACGATTGGCAAACAGAAAGCGATCACGGGCAGGATGATAGTAAACAATTTTGGCCTGGCTCCGTCGCGACCTGGCGCACGCGCAGAAGTTGTCATGGTCGGCAGTGAAAGTGCCGGCGATAAGAGCGCACCGCGTAAAGTGCTGTCGGTGACCTTGCCGGCGCTTAAGCCAGGTGAAAAGAGAACCTTCTTTTTCAGCAGCAAGAATCATGATTTTTCCAAGACGCTCGACAAGATCTTTAATGCCGAGATCTTCGGAAACAAAAAGCAGCGCGGCGCAGCCGAATACCGCACGTCGTTTAAATCCTCTTATTATCTGTATTACAACCCGAGGACAAATTAGAACCGGCGCAAGCCGGGGTTGCCCACACAAAAAGCAAAAGCCCCGGAATCTAGAAGATTCCGGGGCTTCTTTATTACACCCCGCGCAGATTGCGCACGGTGAATAAACTAGAACATCTTGAGCGCGACAACGAAGCCCAAGATTACGAGCGATTCAATTAGCGCCAAACCAACGAAGAATGGAAGGTTGAGCTTACCCGAGGCCGATGGGTTGCGTCCGATTGCTTCCGCAATTGCGCTGGCAACCTTACCTTGACCAAGCGCGCCACCAAGAGCGGCGATACCAATCGCCAATCCGGCGCCAAGTGGTGCATACTGTCCCGATGCTGCTTCGGCGAATGCCATAGCTGGCAATGCAACAACGCTAAGAAGTGCCAGAAGAGGTGCTTTAAACTGTTTCATTTTGTCTCCTTATTTTTTCAACCGTAAAATTTTTGGCGTTTGAGCCGTTTATAGCGCGGCACGCCTAATCACGTCATCAGTGTCCAACTTAGTGATGTTCTTCCGAATGTTGAACGGCAAGCATGATATAGATCATTGAAAGCAGAGTAAAGACGAAAGCCTGCATGAAGCAAACGAAAGTCCCGAGCGCGTAAAGAACGGCCGGAGCAAGCTGCGGCACCATTTCGGAGAAAGTGCCGAGCATAATATGGTCAGCGCTAATGTTCCAATAGAGACGGAGGT
>CAYTAW010000411.1:0-3403 GCA_964435675.1 uncultured Bdellovibrionales bacterium | reverse complement strand
CCACATTTCTGGTGGACACATCCCTGCCTGGCTTCAAGGTGCAGCGTAAACTCGATAAATTGGGGTGGCGCTCATCAGACACGGCCGAACTCGTATTCGAAAATTTGATTCTGCCCGAAAGCGCCGTGCTCGGCAGCGTCGGCGCCGGTTGGATTCAAGCGTCGGACAGCCTGAATTGGGAACGGTTGATGCTGACACTGACTTCACTCGCCGGCGGACGGATCTGCTTTTTAGAAACTATGCGCTATGCGACAGACCGCAAAGCGTTCGGCAAATCGATTCGCGAATTTGGCGCGCTCAAAGCGCTACTGCGCGCCATGTATCAAAAGCTATCGATTGGCAGCGCAATCACCCGCAAAGCGCTAGAATTGCTCGTTTCAGGTGCGGATTGCCGCGCTCACGTATCATACGCAAAACGCCTCGTCTGCGAAGATGCCGTCTGGATCGCCGATCGCGCGATACAAATCCACGGCGGCTACGGCTATACGACGGAATTCACGCCGGAACGATGGTGGCGCGACCTGCGCTTGATGCCAATTGGCGGTGGAACAAGTGAAGTAATGGCAGAAATTGTTGCCAAGTGTCTTAGCGAAAAAAAATAATTACATCCGTGTGGCTTTCAAGCAATGATGCGAGACCGCGACGACTCTCGATCTGCTCGTACGACAATGTCGGCCTGAGAATTGAGAAAACAATCGGCCATAGCAGGGCAAAACTACGGCTTTTTAAAGACCCGATACCATCGTTACTCGTTCGACTGACGGCAAAAGGAGATCATGAATACATTCCATACGCTTTACGTATTCTGATTTCTCCACCTCAAAATTACTTTGCGGTCGAACACTCTTAAATATTTTTCCAATTTCATCAAGTTCGGCCAGCCCGTGCCCATATCGGTACTCCAAGTCGAGCCGACGCCGCATTAAATCTTCAAGCCTTTCCGCTTGTTCCTCGATGATTCCGTAGCGAACTTCACCTTCCGTAACCTGCTCGCTAATTTCGCGGCATCCATCCGCGTACTTGAGCACGGAAAGCGCCCGCGCCCCCAATCTCCGGAAAAGACGCTCCGCCGCATTTTGAGAGTATCGGCCCTCGGTAACCAAACGGCTGATTACCATTCCTGCTTCAAGTGAATCACACGCCCCGGGAAGCGCGCTATCTCTTTGCTCGCGGGTCAATCGCGCCTTGCCGAGAAATGCCAGCACCTTATTGACTCCCTCTGCCGCGGTCCACGATGCCGTAGTGAACTTTCCGCCTGCCAGTGAAAAGAGTCCGTCCCTCGCGATCCAAATATGCTTTCGAGAGAGAGTCGTTGTCCCCTTTTTGGCGCTCCGCAGCGGCAGCGATCGTATACCGGCAAAGCAGTGATGAGCGGAATCGCGGTTCAGTCCCGCGCCGGGAAGGTCCTTAGCAAGCCGAATGAAAATCTCGTCAATTTCGTCTTTCGAGGGGAGCGGATCACGCGCTGCTTCAGACACTTCACGCTCCGTCGTTCCGACCATCGTACCCGCTGCGTGGGGCCATACAAAGTAATAACGAGCCTTTCCCTCCATCGGTAGGAAGAGGCTCGGCCCGTTCCAGCACTTATTGAATAGTATGTGGCTCCCGCGGCTATATTTCATACGCGTGAACTGAGCCTGATCGGCGCCCTTAATTTCGGAAATCCAGGGACCTGCACAATTCAAAATCGTCTTAGCTTTGACAGCTACGCTCTTGCAGCTCCCACACCGGTCAGCGATATCAACCACCCAGGAGCGCTCGTCGGCGTTAAAGCGGACACCGCACACCTCGGCGTAGTTGAGGCAATCCGCGCCATTTTCCCGGGCTGCGCGCACATTCTCAACGACAAGTCGGGCATCATTCATAAGCCCGTCGGTATACATATAGCAGCCTTCCAGATCTGCTCGCGTAGAATTGAAACCTTCAAACGCAAGTTTCTTGCGCGGAATCCAGCGGTGGCGGCGGGCGCCCACCTTTACCATCAAATCGTAGAGAAACAATCCGATACCAAGCTTTACTTTCAGAAACCAATCGCCTTTCGGAATAGGAATCAAAAAGCGCTCCGGTCTTACGACATGGGGAGCGGCATCGAAAAGATTTTCACGCGCTTTAATTCCCTCGAAGACCTGTTGAAAATCAAACATCTCGAGGTAGCGGAGTCCACCGTGCGCCATCTTGGAACTCCTGCTCGAGGTCGCCTCCGCGTAATCACCACGCTCAAAGAGCGCGACCTTCAATCCAGCGATTGCGGCCAAACGGGCAGACGCGGCCCCGTGAATGCCGCCGCCAATAACGACGACGTCATAATACGCGTCACTTAATTTCAGCAATGATTCATCGCGACTACTATACACTTTCACAAAACGCTCTTTTTAAAGCGACCACGACATCGAGCGGCCAATCAAATTGGCGCTATGTCCGCACAGTCAGTTTTTGGTCTCGACGATTCCGGACTTCGAGATCCAGCCGAACGAGGAGTGAGTGTCCACATTTCGGTTCTTTCGCATCAATTTATCCAAACGCGCTTCCGGCGCGGCGCCTTGAAAAATATCAATAAGTGCGTTTACTACGGGCATAAATACGCCCGGCTTTCCATACGCATCGTCCGACAGTCTTTTTATGCCCCACGCGCTCCACGCGCCCTCGACGACTTTACCCTGGCTTCTAATCAACGCGTCAACATCGACGCCGCCAGCAAGGTTAAGCCCTAATGAGTAGTTGCGGCCGGTAGTACTGCTAGTTGTCAAATTCAAGTCGGGATACCCGGCGGGACCGAGGAACGTGCGGTGACTGCCGCCAAGATGCTCGGCGAGCTTAGCAGCCTCTTGCATGCCCATTCTCTTTATTACCTCGCCGTAGCGATCGGGGAAAATACTGGTGCCAAAGCGCTCGGTCAATCCGTCGCAAATACCCACCATGATTGCGATCACGTTTTTCATGGTTGCCGCGATTTCTACACCGATCGTATCCGGACTACGCGAAACGATCGCCCCGCTCTGAAAGAGCTGCGACACCTCCGCTATGACATCGACATCATCGGAAGCAACCGCGAGATCGAGCACGTCGCCGTCAATGATGTCGCTCGCGAATCCAGGTCCCGAAACGACACAGACCCCTTTGACATCTTTAGTCGCCGGGTGTGTTTTGAGGTATTGGAGCGGGGTCATTACGCGATGCTCAGCCGAAGGACCGTTCTTGATCCCGTCTTTTGACTTCAAAGGGTCCCAGCCCTCGATAATTAACCCCTTTGCCATTGAAACCAAGATTGAGTCCGGATGAAAATTCTTTCCCTCGAGAACCGATTCGAATGCGAGCGAAGGGACTGCCAGTATTACGGTGCCTCGATCGAGAAACCCGACCGCCGACGATGTCGTCGCCTTTAGCGACGAATCGAGACCACGGC
>CAYTAW010000410.1:0-3452 GCA_964435675.1 uncultured Bdellovibrionales bacterium | reverse complement strand
GTGCTGTACGGGTTAACACCACTGCAGTTTCGCCAATTGATGAACTCGTTCACCAAACCGGAACTGCGTGACTTCCCCGTTCTCGACGAGTTGAGAAAGGCGGGCGGAACGTTGAGAAATGAGGAGTTGCAGATCATCCTTAATGATCCGTTTAAGCTCAACCGCTTCGTTAACGGCTTTAAGGTTCGTTTGGCTATAAAATCAGCGGCAGCAAAAAAAGATAAGCCTAAGATTGTGTCGACTTTCAATGCCGGTTCGGCATCCACCAAGGTGTCTTTCGGGCAGGTTAAAATTCTCACTCTTCCGATTTCGAAAGACGTAAAACGATTGATAGCAATCTTCTCCCGAAACGGTTTCAGTGAGATTCCACTCACAATTAATTTTACCGGATCGCGCAGCGACAAGCCTCGTAAAAAGGTCAAGAAGACAGCTGAGATATCCGTACGGTTGCCATAGTGACCGACTACGTTCCCGACTATTTGCACGCTGCTGACGGCGCGAGACACTGCCATATGGCATACGACGCATGTACGGGGTGGACCGAGCGATTCTGAAGCATTTGAGCGTGCTTTCGATGCGTCAACTGGCAGGTAGGTGTCAGAATCGAGCGGTTATAGTTGGAAACTCGGCGATTGCGATCGCATTTGAGTAGCGCGGCCACTCTGATATCCTCGAACTCGGGATACTGCTCTGTGATTCCAAACTGATCGGGATTTGACTCAATGCACAGCCCTATATCTCCTTCCGGACAAACTAACTCGCTGCAAAGCCAGATCGATTATTCGACACTGAGCGCCGATCAACTTACGCAGATGCTGGATGCCAGAGGTCGGCCGAGCCATGGCTGGACGGAAATTTACGATTCTATCGCACAGCGAATTGCGACCCGTGAGCCAGGCCACGAACAGGCGCTGCAGCGCGTGCTTAGTTGGGTGGGTATTGAGAACTCCGTCGGCGAAAAAATGGACTCCGCCAATGCGAATCATTTGCTAAAAGGGATTTTTGTAGCGGGTGACGACGGCATTAAATCGCTGGTAGTACATGGACTGAAGTCATTACCCGCCTCGCACGACGCTCCGTTCAGAGTAGCGGAATCGGAGCGATTGCAAGTGCAGTTCCTCTCGAACGAAGAGCAAAGACAGGCGAAACTATTGGATATGCTGATGTCCAAAGAAACCGAAATACAATCGGTCGCCGTTGAAATTATCAGTGAGCGGGTATATGAGGTTGATTGGCTTCTTCATCCACATATGGCTGCAGGGCTCGACAGCAAGGAAAGGTATCTCGAACCTTTGGTGCCCGGTCTGTTAAATGCTGTTGCAGCCGAATTAAATGGCACTTATAAATGGTTAGGAATGCTGATGCCCATGGGCCCAGCGCTCAACGTATTTAGCATTTTCTCCGCACTGGCAGAGGAAAACCCGCGGCTCGCAGTGGCGCTATTGGACCGGCAGTTTGTGGCGAGCATGATGTTTTCCGTTCATATTGGAAGCCAAAATCATCCCGAAAACATCCCTATAGCGTCGCAACCAGGAACTTTATCTCTTTTTCAAAACAACGGCCGTCTATCTCCAGAAGGTAACGCCGCGCTGCTGATTTTTGAAAATGTACTCAAGGATAAAATTCCAAATTTAGCGGAAATCACCGCCGAATACCTACTCAGAACCTCAGACGGCTGCGGAACTGGCATAAGCGATTTTGCTCGATATGGCTTGGAATCATTCAAACCTAATGTCGCGAGTCAGGTAGTTCCCGTTTTACTACGAGAGACCGTTAACGTTCCCGATATCGTGGTGTTGTCACTTGCAAGCACGATGATCGCGGAAGCCGGGCGCGGTGCGATAACTGCGGTTTTGAATCAAATCACAGAAAACTGTGGCAACGAACTTTCGATCTATATTCGTGTCCTGAACAGCATTGCCGCCAATTCTCTATTCTCGAGGGACGGCGCTAAATCGGAACATGTGGAGGAGCTCAAGTCGGATTCGCTCAAGGAGAAGCTCGCGTTCGTAAGAGCGTATGCGTGCAGGACGGAAGACACCCAATTAATCGATGATATTTCTCTGCTAGAGGCAAAGATCGCCATGATTGGCCTCGATCCGAGCGAAGCGTTATAGGCCCGTTTCGTTCAATAATCGAATTGAGCCGAATCGCATTAAGTCGAACCAATGCGGGAACATATGATCTACTAAATGTTCGCCGTGAACCACTTCACTTCTAGGTAGATCAAGGTATCACCACAGTGCTCAGAACGTGAATAGGGCGCCTGCATGTCTCTGGTGGGACATGCAGGCGCCCTATTTTATTTTTTATTTGCTAGCGGATTTGACAGCTCGACGTATCGCCGCCGCAGACACCACATGCATCCAAGCCGCCACCTAGCTGCGCGACAAATATGTCGTTCGCTGGATTGCCACTCTTGTTGTTCGGATTCCAGAGACGTAGAACTCCGGTCTTCGATACAAGATAGAACCAGCACTGATCGGCAGGTAAGGTTTTACGCAGCACTTTCGACTGATACCAGAAGGTGCCTTTGTAGCCGCGCTCCGAATTCCAATTTTTACGAGGATCTCCTGCAATCGTGAGCCCATAACGCTTCACAATTCTTGCTGCTTGCGTTTCAGCGCGATCATTGGGGTTTTCCCAACAATCAAGTAGTTCGTAACGATTCGTGAAGTAGTCCTCTCCTTCGTGACTACACTGACCGCCACCGTTGCTGCAAATGACGCGCGTTGTCGCCTTCGCCCAGTTATAGAAGTCGCTGTTTTTAGACGCTTCATACACATCGACCTGATTTGTTACGTCAAGCCCACACTGTTTATTGCCGCTCGGTACATTGAAGTATAGTTCGAATGAGCGAGTTTGGCCGGCTGCGAGATCTCCGAGTTCACAGCGTACGCCGCTTACTCCGCCATCACAGCTACAGGAGGCATTAACCGCGTGGTCGAATTCGAATTGCTGAGGGATCGGATTCGAACTGCCCTTATTCTTAATGTTGAAGTCTTCGGCGACAACGCCCCAGATGGCGGTATTGCTGGTGTTTGTCACCTGGTACGTGTACTTGACCGTCGAGCCTGGACTTACTGCTTGCGCCACGGACTTGGTTACTGTCAATTTCTGCGAATCTTCGCTGTCATCATCACGACTCGTGCATCCGGAATCATTCGGATAATCGACTTGTCCATCACCGTCGTTATCCTGACCATCGCAACATTCAGTGAGTGAAGGCGTGCGCGTCGGTGTCGGGGGAACGACAGTCGCGACATTCGTCGGATACGGCGTCGGCGTTTTAGTTGGTGTCGGAGTCACCGTCGGCGAATACGGGGTATTCGTTGGTGTAGAAGTCGGCGGAATCTGGGTAGGGGTGAAGGTTGGCGTCGGACGGACTGGCGTCGATGTCGACGTAGGCGTCGGCGTCGCGCACTGCACGGTCGAAACCGTTGAGGTAGAGG
>CAYTAW010000409.1:0-3471 GCA_964435675.1 uncultured Bdellovibrionales bacterium | reverse complement strand
CTTGAGTATTGTGCGGATCCAGACCTGGCTGAAAAGGCGATCAGGGAGTTTCAGCCCACTGTAGTGCTCCAGGATTTAGTGCTTCCTGGAACGAGCGGTATAGAGGTCACAAAGCGTCTCAGGTTGGTACCTGAGTTTTTAGATCTACCAGTGATACTTCTCTCAACTACGGATGATGCTCAGACGAAGTATCAAGCATTTATGGCTGGGGCAAATGACTATGTGGTCAAGTTTCCCGAGAAATACGAACTGCTTGGACGGTTGCGATATCACAGTCGGGCATATCGAAATGCCGTAGAGAAAATCAAAGCCGAGCGATTGCTTTCGCAGCGCAGCCGACTGGAGTCCTTGGGAAATCTTTCGGCGGGGATTGCACATGAAATCAATACGCCACTGCAATATATCAGCAGCAACCTCAATTTCTTGAATTCATCATTTCAAGCAATAGAAAGGACTTTGGAGGCATTTGCGACGCTAGTCCCGAGCACAGAATTTAAGAAGATAGATGAACAGGAAGATCTTGCTTTTATCCGAGAGGAGCTTGGGCAGGCGGTTGATCAGAGTCTTGAAGGGGCTCGCCAGATAACCCGTATTGTGAGGGCAATGAACGTATTCGCGCACCCGGGCAGTGACGAGCACGCTCCGATAGATCTCAGCATGTTGATTGAAGATGTGATTACAGTCACTCGTAATCAGTGGCGGGAAGTCGCTACTGTTGAGATAAAGCTACCACAGTCCCCTCTTCAGGTTTTTGGTTCACGAGGAGGGATTTCTCAGGTCCTGCTGAATTTGGTGATTAATGCCGCGCAAGCCTTGCAGGATCGACGAGGCGAAAAGGGCGCGCCGGGGCGGATCGTTGTTTCTGCGTCTGAGGAGGCCGGGTTCGCCGTAATCAATGTGACTGACAATGCAGGGGGAATACCGGAGCATGTGCGAGAGAGAATATTTGAACCATTTTTTACAACTAAAGAAGTTGGAAAGGGGAGCGGGCAAGGTTTAGCAATCGCGCGTTCGATTGTCGTTGATGTCCATAAAGGGAAGCTTGAGTTCTCAGTGGAAGAGGGGGAAGGGACGACATTCACTATTACTTTACCGAGCTTTCAGGCAAATAACTTTGAATTGGAGGAGCTGGCAGTATGAAAGATAATGTGCTCTTTGTTGACGATGATCAGGGTGTGCTCGATGCGTATCGCCGAGTCTTTCGGCAAAAGCCGTTCGGAGTTTATTTGGCGGACAGCGCCGAGCGAGCACTGAAGATTCTTCGTGAGGTAAAAGTAGCGTTGGTTGTCTCTGATTATCGCATGATGGGTCAAAGTGGCCTTGAGCTGATGGCAGATATTCAGAGAGATTTTCCCGATATCGCACGCATCATGATAAGTGGAGAAGCACAAAAAGACGTCGTCCTTGATGCATTTAACTATTGCGGTGTTAAACGCTTCTTTGAAAAACCGTGCTGTGAAGCGGAACTTAATGAAGCAATTTTGGATATTCTGGAAGGGCGAGCCGAGAAAAGAAACAAGGTGTCTGCAGAAAGAGGTCTTGCCTTAAGAGAGCTGGAGCGTGCCAGTCCCGGGATCTCTGCGGTTGAGCGAGACGAATATGGCGTGATTGTTGTCAGATCATGAACGGCTTCCAGCGCGCTGGCTCTGTTATTGATGATTGGTCAATCAGTACATTAGCTCCGCCGTGCAGGGAGAGAATGAATTAGCTCAGTCGTAGATACGGTCTAGGCTGGAATGCGATTGGGGGTGGCGCGATCAATTCGGCTCTCGTAAAGAAGGTGGCTCCGAAGAGCGGGGAGTGCTCTTGTTGTCGGGCCCTGCTTTATGTCCAAAGCCATCTGCGGCATCGATAGGCAGCAGCTTCTCGAATAGGTGCGTGGTGTAGGCTTCGACGTCTAAAGGTGAATAGAAGCGCGCATCGTCGCAGCGCACTGTAAGCACCAGATTTTTCGAGAACTTAATTTTCTCTGGATCTTTGAGCATCGCTTTGGCGAGCCGTCCGCCGTCAATGCGCGCGCGAGGAGAAAAGGAGTAGGAAATCTTATCTGCCTTGAGCTCCAGCTTGACGACGCCGAAATTCTTGAGCAGGGCTTTTAGCTGCATAAGCTCTAGCAGGTTGCGCACTTCTAGGCCGAAGCCGCCAAAGCGATCAGTCATTTCTTCTTCCAGTTCGCGGGAATCCTCGGGTGACGCGATACCGCCGAGTCGTTGGTAAATGACGAGGCGCTCTGAAATATCCGGTATGTAATCATCCGGAATGTATGCGCTCATGTTGAGCGTCACTTCCGGATCTATCTCTTCGGCCACGAAGTCTTCTTCGCCCTTTAAGTGCATTACAGCCTCTTTTAGAATGCGCGTATAAAGCTCGAATCCAATCGCTGCCACATTGCCTGACTGTTCTTTGCCGAGTAAGTTCCCGGCGCCGCGAATCTCCAGGTCACGCAGCGCAAGTTGAAAACCAATTCCGAGATCGTCCAATGATTGCAGCACGGCCAGACGCTGCCGCGCCTCGGCGCTGAGCTTTTCCTGTTTCGGAACGAGTAGGTACGCGTATGCTTGGCGGGTGCTCCGTCCGACACGGCCACGAATTTGATATAGCTGCGCTAAGCCGAGCGCGTCAGCACGTTCGACAATCATCGTGTTCGCGTTAGGAATATCTAGCCCTGATTCGATGATTGTAGTGCTGATAAGCACGTCGACTTCATGCTTCATAAAGCGCAACATGATCTGTTCGAGCTGTGTCTCCGACATTTGTCCGTGCGCGAAAGCGAAACGCGCCTCCGGAATAAGAGCGGCTAAGCGAGCGGCGACAACGTCAATCGATTGCACTCGGTTGTGGAGATAAAACGCCTGACCGCCTCGGTCGATTTCACGCATAATCGCGTCACGCACGAGGGTGTCGGTGTACGAGGCGACATACGTGCGGATGACGCGACGGTCGTGCGGGGGCGTCGTAATAATACTTGCGTCTCGTATACCGAGCAGGCCCATATGCAGCGTGCGTGGAATCGGTGTCGCGGTAAGCGTCAGCACATCGACCTGCTTTTTCATCTGCTTCAGGCGCTCCTTCTGCTTGACGCCGAAACGATGCTCTTCGTCGACGACCACAAGTCCAAGATCTTTGAACTCCACATCCTTTGACAGCAGCCGGTGCGTCCCAATGATGATATCGAGATCTCCCTCTGCTAATTGCGCGAGCGTTTCACTGTTTCGCTTTGCGCTGTAAAAGCGGCTTACGGCTCCGACTTTAGCCGGATAACCCTGAAAGCGGCGTTCGAAATTACTGCGGTGCTGTTCAACGAGAATAGTGGTTGGTACCAGTACGGCTACCTGCCGCGCATGTTGGGTGCATTTGAACGCCGCCCGTAACGCCACTTCGGTCTTTCCAAAACCAACATCGCCGCAGACGAGTCTATCCATCGGACGATCGAGAGCCATGTCGGCCAACGTTTCCTGGATTGCCTTCAGT
>CAYTAW010000408.1:0-3476 GCA_964435675.1 uncultured Bdellovibrionales bacterium | reverse complement strand
GAACAGCTCTTAGTGGCCCGACCGCCGTTGCTCACCTAGTGAAATCTCTTTGCTTTGGGCGACCTCTCAATCTGACGGAACACGCCCGATCCATAAGTGACAAATCACTCCTGGAAAAACTTATTCAGGTCGACAAGAACGCAGCACAAAATTTCCTAAACGCTAGCAATCTGATAAATCAGCATCAGGCGAAACCACACAAGGAATTCAAGAGTTCGTCTATCTTCGATCCGAGGTCCGGAGCGGTCTACTTTAGGCCCCACGAGTGGCGATCCGCGGAGAAAGCCGATGATCAGGCTGCTCCCATCTCCGACCAATCGCTCGATTTTCTCCGTTCAATTACGCTTGGGCAAACAAAGCCGTTTGGTGAGCCACTCATTTGCCGTTGGGTTAATTCGCAAGATGATGACGGATCTCCGATTGAGACTCCGCCAAATGAAGAGTGTGCGCCGGATCGGCTCGACGCCGCTATTAGGGTTGCCGATCCGTCGTCGTATAATGTCGCCGCCGCCCTTGAGATCCTCAGGGGCAGCGTCAGGCGCATTCACGTCTGCCGCAACTGCTCGCCGGATTTAATTCTATTCCCTGAAGAGGCAACGCGGCGGGTAGAGATGCACAGCATATGGAGCACGCTTCTCACCACACTGATTGCGCGAAATGATACGGTCAATGACGCCATTCAAAATATCCGCACCACTCGTGATCGCGTGAATTCAATAATCGGGAAGAAGTATTTCTTAGCGCCCGGATATCAAGCTCCGGTAAATTTAAGCGACATGCGTTCCTCACTGCTACTGGTATTCAATTTTTCACTATTGATCATCGTCGCTCTCTGGCTTGCGCTCAAAGCGCATCGAAAAGTGCTCGATTACTTCTCTCACAATGGCGCCTTGCTGCCGATGGTGGCCGCTAACGGAAAGGATAACTTCTATGGCGCTATCTGGATGATAACGCTGATTCGAGTGTTCGCATTTCTGTTTTCCGCTATCCCGTTGACGATAGTATCGATCCACGAGTTTATTTTTGACGCCGCCTCGAAAGAGGTGTTACGCAGCAACTGGGCAATTGCAGCGCTCTGGGCCGGTTCGCTGATCGTCAGCCTCTCTCTAGCGACGCTGATTGCCTCGATCGCCGATTTAAAGCACCGTTCTCACATTACGATGGTTATCTACCGCTTCTTACCTATCTGCGCGGCGTTTATCGGCGCGCTATTTTGGTCGGCGACATTCGTATTCGAAGGCTCCTGGTCACCATTTTTGCGCTCGGCGGTATGCGCGCTTCCGGTCTTCGGCATGGCGCCGCTTTTCGTCAGCCTGATCTTTAAACCGCAAGTGATCGTGCTGCTCCTCAACTTCACACTGAGCATCGCGCTCATCGCCTACTTAATGCGCGATAACGCGCGCTGGTTTGCCGCGCATTTGGAGGAAATATGAGCAAAGTGGTGTCGGGCCCTCCGCGCGCGCGCATCAGCGCCGAAAATTTGGTGATCCGCTACGGTGAGAATACCGCCTTGGCGATCGACGATCTCGACCTATCGGGAAATATTATCGGGCTAATCGGACACAACGGCGCGGGCAAGTCGACGTTTATTAAATCGCTTCTCGGACTGCTTCCCTCACACGTCGGCTCTCTTTCGCTTGAACTGGTTGGCGACAAACCACAGCGCTTGATTCCCGAAGCGCATATGGCGTTTTGCCCGGAAAACGGCTCGATTTTCTCAGACATCTCTGTGCGTGAATACATCGAGTTTTGGTGCCGGATAAAGCACGGGGATGGCGCGTACTTCCGCAAAGCGGGAGCGCGCTACGTCGACCTGCTCCACATTGGAGAGCTACTGCCAAAACTCGGAAGAGAGCTGTCTAAAGGTCAGCGCCGCCGCGTGCAGACCGCGGTCGGCTTCCTCATTCAACCGCGTTTTTTTCTCTTCGATGAACCCTTTGATGGTCTTGATGTGCAACAGACGTCGGAGCTAACCGAAGTTCTCTCGACCGAACGCGAGCGCATCTGCTTTTTGATCTCATCTCATCGCATGGACGTGATCGAGCGCCTCTCTGACGCGCTAATCGTGCTCGAGCACGGAAAGGTACGCAGCAGCGGAATGGTCACAGCGGTGGCAGCCGAATTAGCCGGCGCAACCTACGTTATTGAAAAGCTCGCCGAGTTTGACGCAGCCTTTTCCGCGCTACGGGACAGATTTTCCGACAGTTTGGTTGCACGCATTGGCGGTCAGATCACCATAACCGGTAAAAAACTAGAGTGTGATCTGATTCTTTCGAGTATCGAACGGAGCCAGCGCAACGGGGCGCTGATTAAGCAGGTGCCGCCGTCACTTATCGACGCTATGAACCTTCACCTGAAGGGGCTGGCCTCCTCGACAGCAAAAATAAGCCAATAAATACAGATTGTTAGCTTATAAAGTGAAGCATTTATCCCGCGCCGAGGATAGTAGGGTGACTTTTTGGGGAATTCCTATGGCGACTAAAATCTCTCAATACCGACAATCTCAGGGCTGGGAAACGGCTTATTGCGCGGATAAGAGCGCAATTAAAACCCCGCGCTACCGCCGGCCTCGCCGCTCGGATGAAGACCGCAAAAACCATAGAGATCTGACCGGATGGGCATATTTTTCGCTTTACTCTCTCAGTCTTTTGGCAACGCTGGCCTATTTTTACTACTTAAACAGCGATTCGATTAGTTCGATGCTCTTCGGTACACCGTCAAAGCCTGCCACCGAGGAGGCCGCACAATAAGCGCTACTGGTTACGCGCTGTTCTTTTCGATGCTCCTGTTCTATACATAAAGTTCAGCCATAACGGCATGTTCTCCCGAATTGCCGCGGCTTTTTTTCGCACCAATCCGGCGCTGCTCCGAAACAATTATTCGAAGCCGCATGCACGGCGTGACGTCAGAATTATTGCAGATATGCTGAATTACATCGCAAAGAAAGCCTTCGGTACGCGGAACGACCGCATCCTTAAGTCGCTTAAACCTCTCGTACAACAGGTTAACCAGCTCGAAGCCCAGTATAAAGCGCTGAGCGACGCCGAACTGACGGCTAAAACCGCTCACTTTAAGGAGCGCGTTGCGCGCGGTGAATCACTCGATCAATTAAACGCCGAGGCGTTTGCCGCGGTGCGCGAAGCCTCGCGCCGTGTACTCAATATGCGTCACTTTGATGTGCAGTTAATTGGCGGCGCGGTTCTCCATATGGGAAAAATCGCCGAAATGAAAACCGGTGAAGGTAAAACGTTGGTGGCGACGCTGCCCACCTACCTGAATGCGCTCGCAGGGAAAGGTGTGCACGTGGTAACGGTGAACGACTACTTGGCGCGGCGTGACGCTGAGTGGATGGGGCAGCTCTTCCGTTTTCTTGGACTCTCAGTGGGTGTCGTGTACAGCGGCATGAACGAGGAACAGAAGAAGGCGGCATATTCGTCCGACATTACCTACGGCCAGAACAACGAATTCGGCTTCGA
>CAYTAW010000407.1:0-3481 GCA_964435675.1 uncultured Bdellovibrionales bacterium | reverse complement strand
CTTGATGTCCTGAATTTCGCGCATGAAAAGGTCATCGCTGACGTAATGAACGTCGGCATTCATCGCCCACGGCACGATATCGGTCGATTCACCACGCCAATTCTGTTGATAATATCCTCCGAGTCGGTTGGTGTCGATTAAGCTCTCGCTTGTGTCCAAGTTAGTGGTAATCGACCCGCGCGTATTATCGCCGCGCCACGACTCATTGGAATAGATCCAACGCGTGTCGATCTGATTATTATTAGAAAATACTTTGCGTGCGTCGAATTTTGAGCCGTAGCGCGATTGCGTAGCAATGAACGGCGTAACCATCACGTCCGTAGAATCATCGATCACACCGAATACCGGCTGCATAAAAAGCGCGCCATCCTGGCGGCTATATCCAAATGATGGAGTCAGCAATCCGGACGCGCGCTCGTTCTTCACCGGGAATGCAATGTAGGGAGTATAGAAAAACGGTACGTCGTACATTTTGAACGTCGCATTATACGCTTCAGCGTAACCGTCCTGCGTCGCTTCAGTCGAGCTCGACGTAATGTACCACGACGATTCCTTATCGGCGCATCCGCAGGTCGTCAACTTCGAATTGAAAAACTGATAGCTGAACTCAGAAACCTTATGAACTTTTTCGCCGAAGAAATGGTAGGCGCCCTGATCCATCATCACCTCACCCTGACGGAAGGTGCCAACTTCGCTTTCGAGATTAAATTCCCCCTCTTCTGCCCCGATTTCGGAACCCATTCCGGAGATCAAAAGATTCCCATCGAGGTTGCTGTCTTTGGTGTCCATGTTAACGGTTGCATCTTCAGCCTGCACCGACACGCCAGCGCGCGAAACGACGACCCCCCCTTTGCCATGCACTCGCTGCGGATCGCGAAAAAATTCGACATCCGCTGCTTTCACATCGACCTGGGGATTATTTTCTTTTTCTATGGTCAGAACTTTGTTGCGCCGCTGCTGCTCGAACGCCTTGCGGCTGTCGGTATCGGCTTCAAAAAGATCTTTTTGATAAGGAGCGGAAACGGACTGTGACTGTGTTTGCTGAGCTGCGGAGAACTCTGGATTTACCAAGAGTACGAACCCAGCGGCGCAAACAGAAATAAGTAGGGAAAACCTATGCGAGAAAAAACACTGGTTCAAAAGCGTATCCAGGCAACGTCGAATCGATATAAATAGTGGCATCACTATCTCGCATTCCCCCGCTTTTGGCCAGGTTAGAAATTACGCGGCAAAGCGTAGATTCTGTAAAATTAGTGCAATCTCTTCGCGCATTTCGCCACGCTGAACGACGCGATCGATAATTCCGTGTTTGAGCAAGAATTCAGACCGTTGAAAGCCTTCTGGTAGCTTCTGGCGGATGGTCTGCTCAATCACGCGCGGGCCCGCAAACCCTATCAGGGCGCGAGGTTCGGCAAGGATTATATCACCAAGCATGGCGAACGATGCCGCTACCCCGCCCGTTGTCGGATCGGTTAGCACTGAAATATACGGGATTCGGTTTTGACCAAGCCGCGCCAAAGCCGCACTGACTTTAGCCATCTGCATCAACGAATAGATACCTTCCTGCATGCGTGCACCGCCTGACGCCGAAACGATAATCACCGGCCGCTTTTCCACAATCGCGGTTTCAATCATACGCGTAAGTTTTTCGCCGACGACCGAACCAAGGCTGCCCCCGATAAACGAAAACTCAAACACGCCAATCATTACGGGAATATTCAGGATACGCGCGCGACCCGTAATTACAGCCTCGACAGAGCCGCTCGATTTTTCAGCCTTCTTTAATCGCTCTTTGTATTTTTTCGAATCACGGAAATTCAGCGGATCGACCGAGCGCAGGTTGGGGTCAAGCTCGGAGAACGAGTGCCTATCAACAAGAAGAGGAATTCGCTGCGACGCGCTGAGACGGAAATGATAATTACACTTTGTGCAAACACCGACACTACGGCGCAACTCCTTGGTGTAAAGAATTGCGGAACATTGTGGACATTTCGCCCAAATATCGTCCGGAATTTGCGCGCGCTCAGAAACCTCATTTACCGGTTTCGGCGCCTTCTCACGTGTAAACCATCCCATAGACTGCTCAATCTAAAATTTGCCCCGCGGGCTGCGAGGCCGAACCACACAGCCCGCTAAGATACCTACTTTTTTAAAGATTTGCAAAGTCAGCGAAATCACTTAGAATATTCGACGTTTGAAAAGATTCGCCGCCGAATCGCGCAGAAACAACCTATGAAGAACTCGCCGCTTTCCGCAATCGTACAATACTTAGACCACCTGGTGCCGCCCACGTCGCACTGCGACAGCTCGCTTAACGGCCTACAAGTCGAATCGCCGGCACGAGACATCTCGAAAATCGCCTTCGCAGTCGACAGCGGAGAAATGGTCATCGAAGCGGCGATTTCCGCTGGGGCGCAGCTTCTTGTTGTTCATCACGGCTTACTTTGGGGAGCGCTAGAAAGAATTACGGGCCCATTTGCGCGCAAAATCAGCAGATTAATGACTGCGGGCTGCTCGCTGTACGCGTCTCACCTGCCACTTGACGGCAGTATAACCGTTGGGAATGGCGCCGAATTAGCACGCGTCCTCGGATTTGAGAGTATCGAGCCGGCCTTCCCCTACAAGGGCAGCCCAGTTGGCGTGACCGCGCGTCTTAGGTCGCCAGCGTCGATTGACGATCTCGTCCAGCGGGCGCGAGCACTGAAGGGATTCACTGAGCCATACCTAGTGCGCGCCGGGTCCGACTCGATCTCGAGCGCCGCAATCGTCACCGGTTCCGGCGCGTTTGCGCTTGATGACGCCAAAAAACTTGGTGTCGATCTTTTTATTTCCGGCGAACCGAAACAGGAAGTTTTTCACAATGCGCATGAGTTAAAAATGAGCGCCCTTTTTTTAGGGCATTATGCAACAGAAACCGTCGGAGTACTTGCTCTCCAACGTGAAATTGAGCGACAATTCGCCATCTCGACTGAATTTATTGATATCCCGACGGGAATCTAAGAAGGACATATGACACCGAAGCCACTCCGCGAGCACGAGTTAAAGAATAGACGTGTACTCGTTCGCGCCGACTTAAACTCGCGCTTTCAAGAAAACGGGGAAATCGCCGACGACTTTCGCCTCAAGCAGTTCGCTCCGACACTACAATTTTTAGTCGCGCAGGGGGCGCGCATCGTCATTCTCTCACACGCGGGAACACCCGATAATCGCGCCTCTCTCTACTCACTCGCCCCTATAGCGCGCCGCTTGGCAGAAATCGCCGGCAGCCCGGTATCTTTCTGGTCGCCGCGCGGCGATGAGTCACTGACTTCAGCGTGCGAAAAGCTCAACCCCGGTGAAGCGCTGCTACTCGAAAACCTCGCCCAAGATCAAGGAGAGGTCCATGCCAGCGGGGAGTATGCAAAGTCGCTTGCGGCACTGGGCGATCTCTATGTCAACGATTCGTTCAGCATCATGTCGCATAACTACGCGAGTATATCCG
>CAYTAW010000406.1:0-3482 GCA_964435675.1 uncultured Bdellovibrionales bacterium | reverse complement strand
CTGGTTAGCGCTTTGTCATCGCCGTTTAGATAGTCGTCGAAGCGGGAAGGGGTTAATAGAGTGCGCTCGAATGCCCCAATCGCTTTGCCAAAGTTGGTGAACGTGACAGCGTCCTCTTGGCCCGGGAACGCCTTTTTGAACATATCTACATAGACGGGATCGGCTTTGATGCGGTTAAGCACCTCAGCTTCGCTGGGCATCGCCATTTCGACCGGATTCATTACCGGTCCCAGCGCTTGTGCCTCCACGTCTGCTGCGCGGCCATCCCAGAATTGTGAGAGGTGCAGCGCCGCATTGAGGACGGTGGGTGAATTGCGGGTGCCGCGCTGATTTTTATGGCCGGATGAAGTTGCTTCTCCATCCACACCAAAGGTCGCCAAGTTGTGGCATGAATTGCAGGAGATTTGCTTGGTCAGCGAAAAGCGGGTGTCAGAAAAGAGCTTTCTTCCTAGAGCTACTTTATCGTTCGTAAGGGCGTTGGCTGGATTTTCAGCCGACTTTGGAAGCTGCGGAAAGAGGGCGCGAAGCGCGGCATGATTAACTTCTTGGGTAAATGCGCTTATCGCCGTCGTGCAGATGAACGAAACCGCAAATAAAGCTCCGCGTAAGCATTTGGTTCTCATCTCTCTCCCTTTAAGATACCAACAGTACCCGGTTTTTTTATCACAGTTAGACCGGGGATTCCAAGTCAATCGCTCCGCCCGTGTCGATTCTCTCAAATTCAAATGGGAGCATATCGGGCTCGACCCCAGTCAGCAGTAAAATATGGCCATTAGCCGGAATGGTGGCGAGTGCCATGACGGCCAATTTTGTCTGCTCCGGATTCAAACCGGCGAGCGGATATTCGAGATGAAAAACACGGTGAAATTTTCCTCGACGAGAATTCAAAAGGCTGATGCGGAGCAGGTTTCGAGCGGCGAGGCTAAGCTGGGAGACTTCGGCATCGAGGGCAAGGTCGCCGAGCCCGAGTTCCGATAGAGCTTTGAGAGGAGCGGCGCAGCGCGGGATATGTTCTAGCAGCCGCTGTGCGCTACTGACATCGAGTTTTAAGAGTTGTTGGACCGTATAGCCCTTGAATTCTGGAGCCGGCTGGCCCGGCGCTGGCGAGCGCAGAAGCTCTCCTTTTAGGCCGTGAATTTTTGCGAGAGGTAAGGACTCATACAATTCTAACAATGGCTCGACCAGATCGCACTCATCGGCCACCATTTCTTCTGATGCGCCCAGAGCCTCAAGAGTTAACGTTTTCCCCGGCACCAGATTCGCCACTGATGCGGATTTAAAATTCGCTTGCTCCAGCAGGTGTTCAAGGGTTGCCTCGCCGAGGCATTGATTGAGCAGGTATGCGCCGGGCTTGAGTAGAGTAAGTAGTTGCTCGGCGTTCTCTATAACGTGGGCGCCCTCTGAGGATTTCTCTCTATTGAGATTCTCTCCGTCAATCACAAGTACTGCGTTGCCACCTTTCGCGATGTCACTTAAAACAGCGAAGATCGTCTCTCTCTCTGATGGCGCAGCGGCGGCGAGGGGTTCTTCAATCGCAAAAACCGAATCGCATGTTTGCCGCACCAGATGCTTGAGCAAGAGTAGTCGCTGGGATTCGGGAGCGCTCAAAGACCTAATCGGCGAGGCAAGAGTGAGCCGGCTACTCATTAAGGGTGTCCCGTATTCGCGTAGAATCTCCAAAGCACCGCTTTCTATCTCGCGCGGGATATCGCCAATCGGCCTGCGTAATACGTCAAAGAGGGAGGTGGAGCCAATCATCAGCGAGCGCTGCAGTTCGATGGATTCACTGGAGTCGATTGGCGCGGTTAGCGCGGCCCTTGTGAGTAAAGTTGGGATGTGTCCGCAGTGCCGGCAGTGAGGTGAGAGTTCGAACTGCTCGTGGAGAGTAAATTTCTCCTTGCCGCGCGCGTAAAGGCGCAGCAGGTTCGGGCGCTCTTGAAATGCGATGGACAGCGCTTCGTGCATCCGGCGTGTCGATCCCGGTTCGAGTAAAAAATGGTCAATAACTACCTCAGATTCGGAACTGTCAGCATCATCGCGCTGCGTAATAGTTCCTCCGGTTAGAGTCAAAACAAATTGCGCGGGGGCGTTCCCTGAAAATTCGGCGCAAATAGCGATCGTTTCTCCGGTCAGTGAAGATACCATCTTTTGAGCGATCCCCTGCCTGTCTATTTGCGGCATGGCCTCTCCGCAGCGCGGGCAGGCATGGCTGCCGATCAGGGAAAACATCTCGAAAAGAGGGCGCCCCAGTTCGAGAACGCTCATCACTGAGACTCTGCCAGAAAGGCGCGGAGAGAACGGGATCAGCTCAACTTTGCTCAGACCGCGAATAATCCAATCGTGGCGTGGCGCGACCGCTTGATTTCCCTCGAGCAGCGCCTCGCGAGACTGGCTCTCAAGCAGAAGTACTCCCTTCGCAAATTGCCAGCTTCGTGGGCCAAAAACTGGAATCAGGTTAGTTATCGATCCGTAGCGCGCCCGCAGGATCGGTTCGTCGTTGTCGTGCCGGATGGTTAGATCGGGTAACAAAGGGCTGTGAATTGCTTCATTCACGGATCGCGCTACATGCTATTTCAGCTTGGTCTTAATGTTTTCAATCGTGCCGACAACCTCTTTCTGGATGCGATCGAGCGCTTCTTGCGAAACTGCTTCAAAGCGCATTACCAGCACCGGTTGAGTATTCGATGCGCGCACCAATCCCCAACCATCGCTGAATGTAATGCGCACTCCGTCAATCGTGACCACATCGCGATTTGGAAATGCCTTCTGCGCTTCTTGTGCGATCTTAAACTTCACTTCTTCCGGGCAGTCGATGCGCATTTCAGGCGTCGAGACCATTGGCGTAAGGTCGCTCAGCAGTTCGGAACATTTCTTATCGGTGTTCGAAAGAATCTCAATTAAGCGATCGGTTGAGTATAGCGCATCATCGTAGCCGTAGTAGCGGTTCTTGAAAAAAATATGTCCGCTCATTTCGCCCGCCAAATCTCCGGAAACTTCCTTTAACTTTCCTTTGATCAGCGAATGACCTGTTTTCCACATAATCGCGCGTGCGCCTCGAGAATTGAGATCGTCGAAGAGTAGCGACGAGCACTTGACGTCTCCGATGACCGTCGCTTGCGGGACGGTTTTGAGCATTTCGCGTCCAAAAATCAATAGCAGCATATCGCCGAAGATAATTTTACCGTTCTCGTCTACCGCACCGATGCGATCCGCGTCGCCGTCCCAACCTATGCCAAGATCCGCTTTCGTTTCCCTAACCTTGGCGATTAAATCCTTCAGATTATCCGGTACGGTTGGATCAGGATGGTGATTTGGAAAGCGGCCGTCCGGTTCGCAATAGAGTTCGATTACTTCCACGCCGAGCTTTTTGAGTACTTCTGGGCCAACCATGCCGCCGACGCCGTTACCGGCATCAACCACAACTTTCAGCTTTCGCTTGCCAATATGCTCTTTCGAATTCTCGACCAGCATCTCGATATACC
>CAYTAW010000405.1:0-3482 GCA_964435675.1 uncultured Bdellovibrionales bacterium | reverse complement strand
CTCCTATCTCATTTGACTGATCGTCTTTTGAGTCTGCATACTCAATAATAAACGGTGCGTGGCCAATATGGTGTTCAAGTGCCACTGCAACTCCCTGCCTGTTGTCCTCGCCGATAGCTGCGTAATTACCAGTCAACGGAACGAGAAGAGCTATCTTGCCTGACACCCGGTCTGGTGATTGCGCATGAAGCAGCTGCAGCTCAAAACACTGGAAAAAGACCAAAAACGTGATTAGAAACCGGAGTCTAAAAAAGTCGCGTTGGACGAATAGGCATAAAATGAACTGCCGCAGCATTTTTTCCTCTGTTGACTGAGGGCGGTTATTACAAGACTTTATGTAACAAGTTTGGCGACATAATTCTATGGCGAGTTTGAACTTCCGTTCCCTTAATTTAATGACTCTCGCCGCCGCGATACTCATCGCTCCTGGACTTTTCACTGATATCACGACTGATGAACTTTGGAATTGGCGCCTCGTCGAGACTGTCGGATCGCCCCTCGGTATTTTTAAATTGTCGGGAATTGATAATAACCACCTAATCATTTCCCTCTATATGTGGGCACTCAAGTCATCTGCCTCACCACTTACCATTCGGCTTTTTTCATTCATCTGTGGGCTCTTCACCATTTTCATTGTTGGTACCCTGGCACTAAGACTCGGTGGAACACTGGCTACTTGTCTTTTTTCCCTCTTCACCGCGTTTCCCATGCTCCATTACGCGAGCGAAGCACGCGGATATGCCCCACTCATGCTCGCAGTAACCGGCGTATACTGGCACGTGCTTAACAATTCTCCTCGCGAAGACACGCGGCGCCAGCTTGTTCTTGCTGTAACGCTGCTCTTCGGAATCCTAAGCCACCTTACCTTTTTCACTGTACTATTGCCGATTACCGCGATTGAGCTCGCGCGTATCTTGAAATCTCGTTCACTCACCCCACTGAGGACATTCTTTCTAATCGCCCCTGCACTCGCTGCCGGCGCTATCTTGTTTCACGTTGCGCAAAGCCCCACCCAATATGGCGGTCCACAATTTAGCCCAGAGCAGAGCTTGGCTGATCTTTTTACGCTATTTACCGGAACGCTCACGGACGACGTGCAGGTCATACTAGCAATTATTCCTCTTACGCTATTTTCTCTAGGTGTTCGCGCAGCAGCGCGATCGTACCGGGCTATGCTCTTACTCTTTTTTGTGTCGACTCTCCTTCTACTTTTAACAATTCTATTATCACCATACCTAACGCCGAATAGGACGCTCCTCTGCTATCCACGATACTTTCTCGCCCTCTTTCCCGGCTTCCTCGTATTTTTGGTACTTGGATTCATCGACCTGCAAAGACGTTTTCTGGCAGCGTCACATATGGCGATTGCTGGGACTTTTACAATCTTGATGCTTAATTGGCTCCCCTTTGTACGCTTTGGACGCGGGCAGATGAGCTTAATTGTAAAAACTATCGCCTCGGAGCCCTCAGCCCCGGATGAAATTGTTTGGGGCGATCATGACAGCCGCGTCGGCGACTTATTTTCCTTTTATCTGCCACGCGAAAACCTTCGCAACGTGCACTTTGTTGAGATTGAAAAGCGAAAGCTCGCTATCGCGCCACATTGGTTTATTGAACACGCTGTGCGTCAAGATCAGGTAGCTCAGCAAGAAGTGAAAACAACTGCCAACGGATGGCGCTTTCGTGCACAGCGTAACGGCCAAAACGGCTCGCCTTCCGGGCTATGGTTTAGACTGTACCGCTACGAAGCCGAAAAAAAATGAAAAGAGGAAAACTTCCGATTGGGTATTTTAATCTCAGCAAATCGTAAGGTCTCCGAAACAAGGCATAAAGCGACTTCAGGCTTACTGCCGAATTATGCAACATTCATCAAATTTTACACATAATTATAGAACGAGGCTTTTTGGCGGGTTCATAAAAAGTGGTGTAGGTTTGAGTATGCAATTTCAACGGTTCTTCTTGAGCCTTTTGGTTTTCCTGTGCGTGACGTCGCCCACGTTATGTTCTGCAGAACCGATACAGAGTCACACCTCAAACATCACTCAACATCCTGCGCTCAAACCTACGATCGAAGTTCAGCAGCTTCCCCACTTCCTGAGCGATTACAATCCAATTGAATTGATAACTATTGCGGGCGTTTCCATGGTAGCGATTGTTCTTGGCCTCCGGAAGCTTTTCGGATTAAGCATTGAGGACACGTATCAGTCTGAAGAACAGGGTAAATTCACCTTTTTTAGGTAAAGGAGAGGATCTTATTTCGCCTTTATGGTGGCACCTAACTAATTGTAAATGTCTGCCGTGGGCTGAACGGCGTCTTCGAGACAACCTTACCATTCTGCGTGGCAGTAACTCGATAGCGGGTACTATAGACTCCCGGCTTGAGCTTGCCGATTGTCACCATGTTTCTTTTGGCAATTACCGTGGCACGCACGTTTTTTCGCATGCCGGTGCCTTTCAGGCGAACTTCATAATTAACCGCGCGCTTAACCGCTCGCGGCGCAACGCCCGATCTCTCGACTACGACGGCAGCACTGGAAGGGAAGGAAAATTTTTGCAGAACGATTACCGACTTTTTGCCGCTAACAGTAATATCAGGTGGTGTTTCGATACGCGTTCCCTTTTTGAGCTGCGGCGCAGAAAAGGTCGCGCTGGTTGTAAAAATATCACCGGCGCCGGAAGCGGTGCTCGCGCTGGTCAAATTCGTTGCAAACGATCGGTAAAAGATAGATCCCTGCAAGGCGTTATACGATGTACTCGCTACCGCGTTTGAATCGCTTGCAGCATCTGCTTCTCCGTTTACACCAACAGAGACTCGGGCAATTGAGCCGTTATCAAGGTCTTTGACAAAGACATCCGTTAATCCATTCGCATCACCCTGAACGAGATTGTCACCCGAATCGGAAAATGAAATAAACCTTCCATTACCCGAGATCGCCGGCGTTCGACCATTGCCGGTGCTGGCATTTCCGCTGCTATCACTATTCGCTCGCGTGATTGTTCCTTTTACTAAATCATGCATGAATATGGCGGATTTGCCAGCGACTCCCCCCGCAAGAATATTATCTGCCGCTGTCGAATAGGCGACATACCGCCCGGAGTAGCTAACCGACGGCGTGGTGCAGGAGGCATTCGCCTGAGCGCCTGATGAATTCTTACTAACAAGCGAAATCTTTCCGGTCGCCAAAGAATATTTAAAAATCTGCTGACCTGAAGTCGTAATGCCTTCAACGAGATTGGTCGCCTGAGAGGTAAAGACAACCGACACTCCGTCACCGCTAATTTTAGGCAAATCACTGTCTCCATCCGCTTCAGCACCGCTTGCGCCGACGGTAATGCGCTCGATGGTAGTCTGCTGTGCCGGATTGCTTTCGGCTGCGGTAGCAGGGATTTCGACCGTTGCCAAGAAAATATCGCGCTTACCTGCGCTATCGCCGTTGACGAAATTACTTGCATCGGATGCAAACGCAATCAAAGCCCGGTTC
>CAYTAW010000404.1:0-3486 GCA_964435675.1 uncultured Bdellovibrionales bacterium | reverse complement strand
CCGAAACAAAATCTATAGCGCTACCCGCCGCATCGCTCAGTCCGGACAAGGCTCTAGAAGCGAAGCGTGGCGAGGCAACGACCTCTTCCCGAAATCCCGATGGCAACGATTGTTGATTTAATTCTGCATTTTCTCGGCTTAGCTCTATCATCAGCTTCCGAAAAGATTCGCTTCCGTCATCATAACCCGCCGATTACAGCGCACGAAATCCGCCGCAGTACTCATTCTGTTAAACAGGACGCTTTCGGCTCTCGCTTTCATAATGACCCACAATCGGTCTTGTCCAGCTGACAGAAAAGAGTCAGCATACCTCGCATGCAGCACCCAGCGACTCTCCGCACCGCGCTCATTTTTCTAATCATTTTATCAGCCACCGCGCTTGTTGAGAGTTCGATTGGACGGACGCTTTGGTGCGCATGCCAAGAGGCCGTACCGTGGTCATGGGTGGTACAAAGCAGGCACAACTCTCAGCATTTCATCGATCCGTACACCTTTTCACATATACTGCACGGATTTGTCTTTTATGGATTACTGCGCGCAGCTTGGAGAAAGGCTCCGACATCCAGTCTCTTTCTTCTATCCGCGCTAATCGAGTCGGGATGGGAGCTGCTCGAAAATTCCGACTTTATGATTAATCGGTATCGCTCGGCCACTTTTGCGCTTGAGTATTATGGCGATTCGATTTTCAATTCGCTCGCCGATATTTGCGCCTGCGGATTAGGATTTGTCGCTGCGGCCGTCCTTCCCGTCCGGATAACCGTTATGCTTTTCTTCTTAATTGAGTTTTCCATGGTCGCCGCAATACGCGATAACCTTACGCTGAATGTACTAATGCTGATCTATCCAATCGAAGCCATTAAGACGTGGCAGATGGGCTGATACGCCGGCGCTCGAACCCTGCTCCTTCGCTGGAGGATAACTCCTTGAAAAAAGCCCACCATTTGTAAGTTGCGGCGCACCGACCTACCTCAAAAGCTTTGATTAAAGCGACAGTTCCCCCTTATACTAAGGGCGTCTACCGCTCAGGTGTGTTTTGACGAATGACCTCCCCAGCCGATGATCTGAACGCACCGCGCGAACAGCCCAAGCGGGAACAAACTACGCCGTCGGCTGAAGAGCTCGTCCGCCATGAGCTTCCAACGCGGGACCAGAAATTAGTTTTCACTCACCGATATCTGAGCGGCCTATGCATTCGCATTCGCTTTGAACTCGGCGAAGAGCTCGGCGCGCAATCGATTCAAGTAAACCGCACGTCGCCCAGCGGGGTCATTGACCCATTCGGCTTTATTCTTTGCGACATACCTCTCGATCTTCAAAGGCTGCTGGCTCCAAATACACTTACGGGAATTTCAAGCAGCGCTTATCTGACGCACATTCTGGAAACCGTCGAAAAGTATAATGCGAGCACCGGCGCGGAACCCTCAATTCAATTTCGCCCGTTGGATGAAAAGGTGCCTACCGATGAAGAATTCACGACCGGCATGGGCATTCGCGATAAAATTTTTGAGCTGGCCCATGAGATACACTTCCAACCTCCGCATCCCCTTGCGACGGAATTTAACGGAGAAATCGAATGTACGGTTTATTCTAGCTCGCAGCCACTTTCAATCCGTGCCTGGGCGCGCGGCAACGATCATTCCACCCATACGGTGCACATGTACGAAAAAATCTCGAAAAATGCAGCCCCGCTTCTATCACTTCTGCACCTCGAGATAACTATCACCCACCAACGATCAGGCAGCCTTTATGTTCGCCTATCCAACAGCGATGGGGCCAATTTTGAATTCGTTGATGAGCAATATAACCTGCGCGGCATACGGTTATCTGAATTCCTCGGCGACGCGATGGACTTGGTACAAACTGCTATTTCTCGCGGCAGCGTCTCCCTGCAGACGCATTGTAATGCGCTCATCCGCAACCATGATTGGGCGCCGCAATCGACTTCACAGCCCCAGCACCGATTGACGAGCGGCGCGATCATCGAATTGGACAAAGTAGAGATGGAGTCAATTAACATCCTAGCGAATCCACAGACGACTATTCCGTCACTCATTTTTTACCGTAAAGCCGATCGGACGGACTCTTATTCTCCGATTGACCTCGAAAGAGTTTTCGAGCAGCTCAAATATATGGCGTTGGACATAAATTCTTCTCGCATCGCTAATCTTGTCGCCTCTTTTGAGGATTCCGGCGGGCGCTTGATATGGAACCAAGCCGCGCCTCTACCGCGAGTACTCGAAGAGCTGCATGAGAACATTCGCGATGACCGTTCACTGAGACTTGGCTGGATACAGGGAGTCAATGTGCTTCCCAATGAAAATAAGCAAATACTTGAGCTATTGGACGGGAGGCAAGCCGTGCGCATAGTTCGTGAAACCGATCTCCCCCACGAACTCGGATCGATGACAATTATCTGCCGGGGAAACACTGTCGAGGAGGTTTTTTTGCGATCGAGGCAGGAATTGGCCATCGATTTCAGCGATTTCAGAGTGATGCCGCCGGTTATGATAAATCAGGCACGTTTTTTAGCGGAGCTGGTAGAGCGATTTAACCAGTCTCCCTTTGCCGCTATGGAATTATTAGGCGACTTTGCCAACA
The DNA here is from genome assembly GCA_964435675.1 of uncultured Bdellovibrionales bacterium. Lineage (GTDB taxonomy): Bacteria > Bdellovibrionota_C > UBA2361 > UBA2361 > CAYTAW01 > CAYTAW01. Next base: position 888 of record CAYTAW010000404.1, on the reverse strand, counting down.
CCATTCAGAGTAACGCGGAGATTCGTTTCACCCAGCCTTTCATGAAAACGCTCGAGCACGTGTCGGCATTCTACAGGGGATCAGAAGAATACTCGCCGCTGGTGTCGATGCCGTTTTTTCCCGACCTTTTTCGCGGACGGCCCGCGGATCTCAACGATAACATTTCGGTAACACTGCGCGGCAATTCACGCTATGCAATGAAGTTGCAATTTTATTCCGGAGGGCTGGATAGAATTGATCTCTACCGGTCCGCGTTCCTGAATCCATTGTGGATAAGCCGCGTGGCAAGCTTTGTGCTTAACTCGATTGACCAGCCCGAAGCATTTTATGATCAGCTCGTCGCTACATTTTTCGAATTCACCAACGCAAAGTCACCTCTTGAGGATAGTGAGTTGTTCGCGCTGTTAACCAGTCCACTGGCGGCGTACCAGAGGCGCGACAACGCGCGAGCGAATGCTAACCCTGACGGCGAATCGATTCGATGATGCGCTCCTTCAGTTTTGCCGACGCGTCCCTATCACGGGGGATGCTCTCTTTTTGTTTAATCGACGACATGGCGGAATGAATCGTGCGAACGTGATCCTGAAAGGAACGGCAGAAGTGGCATATACAGAGGTGCGCAAACAGGCGAATTTTCTCGGTAACAGACAATTTGCCGTCCATTTTTCGAGAAATCAGTTCCGTCGCTTTCTTACAGGTAATCATCGCGGCGCCTTTCCGTCCACATACCAATTTTTTTGAAGACATTGCTGAAGCGCGAGCCGAGCGCGATGCAGCAATACCCCGACATTTGTATTTGACATCGCAAGACGGCCGCTAATATCCGAGCGATCAAACCCTTCGAGTTCGCGCAGCACAAACACCGCGCGGAGTTTTTCCGGCAGCGCC
>CAYTAW010000403.1:375-3487 GCA_964435675.1 uncultured Bdellovibrionales bacterium | reverse complement strand
TCGCACATTAAGCCAATGATGCTCAAGGACGTCGCCGAAGATATCGGCATGCATGAGTCGACCGTCAGCAGAGCAATCGCGAATAAGTTTATGGATACCCCGCAAGGGGTCCTAGGATTTAAATACTTTTTCACTGCGGGCATCAAGAATAATGGCGTGGAAGTCACAACGAGCGCCATTAAGGAGCAGATCCGGAAGATGATTAAGAGCGAGAATCCGTCTAGTCCAATCAGCGATCAAAAAATTGTTCATCTTTTAGCGGAAGCTAAGATAGAAATTGCGAGAAGAACAGTTACCAAGTATCGGGAGTCGATGGGAATCTCGTCGTCTACCCTTCGAAAAGAGAACTCGGAGGCTGAAAATTTTATGCCCATCACGGCATAGCAGGAGCGTTTTCATGAAAAAATATTTGCCAATTTTTCTCGTGTGCCTGGCTATGAATGCCCCCCGGACTGCCGGCGCACAGACGATATCAAAACCGATGGCCGAAGCGTATGCAAGTTATAAGGAATTGCAGCAGTACTTGCGCGATAGCGAAGCCTTTGCGAATCCGAAGAATTCTCAAGCTATACAATCCCAACTCGAGCAATTGCAAAAGAGTTTTCACACCGTTGATGAAGTTGATTCGAAATACAAATCGGAGCCGGGGTTCGTTCCGACTCTGAAGCTCGTTGATGATATGCTCGAAGACGCGCTTTCGCGGTTTCAACAGGGCAAGATTGATTACGCGTTTTGGCGCATGCGAACATTGTCCAGCCATTGTGTGACCTGTCACGCCACATATAATGCAAAGCTTGTGTTCCAGGACAACCAGGAGCCTCCGGCAGGCATGACCAGCGCTGAGCAAGCGGAATTCTTCCTTTCGACACGGCAGTTCAACAAAGCGAAAGCCTTGTTCTTCAAAGCCGTCAAGGAAGAGCAATCGAGTTATGCCAAGATGCGCCTCTTGCGGAGCTGGCTTGTGGCCGAAACGAGATCGGAAGGCGATCCAGCCGGCACTCGCGCCACGCTGATTACGCTGCTCCCGGATTTGCAGCTTCCGCTGGCGGATACCGAAGAGGTCCAGTCTTGGATCGCATCGCTGGAACGTTGGCGCAAAGAACCGAATATGCCTGAGAGTTTCGCTCGGGCCGAGACTATTATTCGTGGAGCCGTTTCGCCGGATCCTCTTTTCCATGAAATAGACTTTGTCGCTCTCCTTCGCGGCACGTCGATACTCCATCACCTGATGACGCAAAAGTCGCTTAAGCCGCACGAAAGAGCCCGGGCACTCTATCTTTTAGGCCGGAGTTACAACGACCTATCTTTCTATTTTATAAATGAGCTTCCCGAAATGTATCTCGAAACATGCATCGAGGAGTTTGGCGGATCAAAAGAAGCAAAAGCGGCATTTAAGCTGTATGAAGAAATCGTCATTGGTCGATTTTCGGGCAGCCGCGGAACACATATCCCCTCCGATGTGGCCGCGCAGCTGAGGGAACTCTATGATCGCGCTAACGGAATTCAGAAATTTGAAGGGAAAGTATAACTCGATCGTCCGAGCTTTTTGCCGTTGAAGAACGGATCGGAGGTTATGACTGATGTTTTCCTCAATCGGAAAGCAGCGGTGTTCCAGGAGCGCAGTATTTCAGGATCGCAGTGTGTCAGGATCGCACTGTGTCAGGATCGCGCTATGTCAGGATCGCGCTGTGTCAGGATTACGGTTTCAGGATCACGGCGTTCGTTGCAAGTGGGCACAAAAATATCAAGTAGACGGCCTTTTCCCGACGAAATTCAAAAATATATATTCAAATAAAAAGCGATTTCATCTTCCTTAAGCCCAAGCGCGGGTGTATTTCTGGCGGATGTTCAAAACATCGCCTTCTCGCATCTTTCTAGTCATTTTACTTGCCGCTTTAGTAGGGAGGCTTTTGCTGACTGAGTACTCCGATTTGCTGGATCCTACAGAGGCGCGCTACGCGGTAGTTGCGCAGCACATGGTCAATTCGGGCAAATGGCTCACGCCTATGATTCCAATGCCCGAAGGAACGGTGCCGTATCTTGGCAAGCCACCCCTTCATTTTTGGCTAACGGCAGTCGCGTATTCGGTATTTGGAGTCGATGAATGGACTTCGCGGCTTGCGAGCTGGTTAGATACGGTTCTTATACTTGGGGTCATTTGGCTTTTCACGGCGCGTTTTTTCGGCAAAGAGAATTCGCGCATCGCATGCATTATTTTTCTGTCATCCGCTATGCCGTTTATGTTAGCGGGAGCGAGCGTGACAGACGTGACGTTATCGGTGATGGTGACCGCCAGTGTCGGTTCCTTCTATCACTTTCTTGTGGGCGGTGGGGACTCGCGCCGGTGGGCATACGCGGCTGCCTTATTTGCCGCGCTTAGCTTTCTCACCAAGGGACCGATTGGGCTCGTCTTGATAGGTCTTCCCATTATTCTTTGGTCTTCGATTCGAAAAGATTTCGCCTGGCTGAGAAGAGTTCCCTGGCTAGGGAATATTTCGATTTTCCTTGCCATCACCCTGCCATGGTTCATTCTAAGCGAGGCTGAGAATCCAGGGTTTCTCAAATATTTTTTCTGGAATGAAAATATTGCTCGGTACCTCTATAGAGATTACGGCGATAAGTACGGAAGCGGGCATGTGCATTGGTACGGCGCCTCATGGGTGATGTTGTCTGCAGCCTTTTTCCCCTGGACGATTGTGCTTCTCTGGTGGGCGGCGGTAAAGCGGCAATTTGTTCCGCGTGCCTTATCCACTATTGATCGTGACAAGTTATTCGTCGGGTGCTGGTTCATTTCGACACCGTTGTTTTTTACGTTCGTCAAGCAGCTCCACGCTTTGTACTTGATGCCAGCGTTACCGCCGCTGAGCATCGCGACGGCGTTAATTATTGCCGAAAGCGATGTCATTAGCACCTCACTGCAGAGCTTTATTAATTACTGCACGAAGAATTATTTGGTCGCGGGAATGGGAGTGGTAACAATCGGAGTAGGTATGGCGCTTAATCTTGATTGGACATCGATTTTTGTTTCGCTCTGCATATTAGTGATTGGTCTTTTGGTTTTGCGCTATTCGGAACTGAGCGAAGGTACTGGCAGAGGCGTTGTCTCATTCGC
>CAYTAW010000403.1:0-365 GCA_964435675.1 uncultured Bdellovibrionales bacterium | reverse complement strand
CCGGCGCTTTTTTGGTTATCTATTTGGTGGGACTTGCGAGTCTCACTCCCTATGTGAATGCATCCTTGTCCACCGAGCGTGCGCTTAAAAAAATCGCATTGAGCAATAATTGCAACGCGCCCGATTCGATGCGAACCATCGGCATAGCGTCACGCAATTCATTTTCGCATTACTGGACCGCAAACGCGTGGGAAAGCGAGCTTCCCAGAATGGTGACTGTCAGCTATGTCGATCCGCTCGATCTCGATCAAAGCAGAGTTTCCTATTACATGTATAAGACGAAGTCGATCGATAAAGTACCGGCTGAGATCAAAGACAGGTATTATCTGATGGACCGCTCAGGGGATTGGATGATATTTCAAAAA
>CAYTAW010000402.1:0-3488 GCA_964435675.1 uncultured Bdellovibrionales bacterium | reverse complement strand
CTGAAAGCGCGCTTACGACTGGAATTGCTAGTGCGTCAGATTTGCAGCTTGCGGTCGATGCGGTGCGAGCTGCGTTTGCTTTGGTTAGCCCTCCAGGGCCCGTCGATACAGCTGAGACGATCAGGTCTATTTCGACAATGCTCGCGAATCAGGTTTGCGGAAAGCCGTTCGAGCTTGAAACTACGAACCAGATAATCAAATTATCTGGATTGCCAATTGAAATCGAATTTGTTCCTGGGACCGGGAGTGATCCAACTTCGGTAGTCATCCGTAATTCCGAGTTGGGAATTGCGGCAACGTTTAAACCAGATACGTTGAGTCAGACTCTGCTTGATGCGTACGAGGGGGCTCTCGACACGCTTGGGCGCGTGCGTCTCAATCCCCAGCCGGCGCCGCTTCCCAAGGATGAGCATATCCCGACTATAAGCGAAATTCGCGATGTAAAAGGCTTTGAAAAGGTGTTCCGTCATCTTCATGACCTTTGCGAAACGCAATACAATTTCGACCACGTTAAATTTTCCACATTCCCCGCCAATCCACCGCCCCCGACCACGGACATGCAAGAAATCGCCTCGAATTTCGGCCATGGTGTGAGCGTTACCGCTACTCCAGCGCGAACATCTGCGGAGTGGGTTCGCGATATGGAGGATGAGCAAATAGGCTTCACAGGAGCCCGCGGATTTTCCGAGTTAGAAACGCAGATCGCCGCATTTTCAGGAACTGAAAAAATAAGTGTGACTGTTGATGGAGCGCACGGCCATGAGCCGAAAATGGAGATCCGAAAGGCGCTCGGTGATTATTATGTCGATCTGACTATTCACGTCGATGGAAGGCCACTCGAAATGTCCTTCTGTATCGCGCGCCGAGACGGAGAGGACCCCGTTGATGTAGTTGCTCGTGCGAATGCATTCCAAAAACTGTGCGGCGATCTCATTCATGATCGCAATACGCATTCTTTGCTCGAGTCGGTCTCGTTCACGGGTCTTTTGGCATTAGGCGAAATCTCATCGATTAGAGCCGATAAGCAGGTCGACATTAAGAATGTAAATATGCTTGGTGCGGTTCTTGCCCCGAATGCCGTCATCGAGAATGTGCGATTTACCCAGTGCGTACTTGATTTTTCGGGTACGGGAGCGCGTTTTGATAATTGCCAATTCCGGGACTGCCGCATATCGATGATGCTGCGGGATGCGAAAATAACGGACTCATCGTTCGACAAAAAGTCGGTTTTGGTCGGCGAACTTTCTGGTACTATTGTTGACGGCGAGTTCCATAGCAACGCCTATGGGCTCGATGTGCGCAGGCTGAGGCTGAGCGGTGATACGCTCGATGATCCGCGGAAGCCCTTCAAGGACGCGATTTTTGATAGTTCTCGGATGCCAAAGCAGCTCGCACAGTATACGAAAAGCCTCCCGGGCGACGCGACTGATTTTATCAAAAAATTCAATCAACAGTTTTCTCCGGCAATTTTTGAGGAATTCTTCCATTCGCATGGATCGTACGACATGTTCAATCCTAAGTCCGTTTTTCATCCAGGGAGGTATTTCCAGAAATGGGATAATCCGGCGAACAACGATATGGTTCCGACTCAGAAGTTGAAAATCGACGGGCAGAAAATTCTCGATATTTATCCGCCTGGAAAGGATATCGCTAGTGCAGCTGATGACACCGAGGTGCTCCGAGTTTATTTTGACAAAGATAAGCTTCGATTTGCATTTGGTAAAAAGGTGATGCTTCGCGATTCGTATGAAGTTGCTGACCGCAGTAATCTGATTTGCGGAGAGGGAAATTTCGCCGTGTTGTCCGCCGCACTCCAATATATACACGGCAAGCGTGTTAACTCTGTATACGAGTATCGCAATCCGGTGGTTGTAGCGCCATAATACGCGCTATTCCAAACCTGTCGCCAATAGCAACCAGCGCCTTTCCATCGGCATCCCCGATCGCGTATTCGCCGTAAATGTCGACCAGCTTTTCGCTTGAAAAATAAAATGTATCGTTCCATCCGACGCAACAGCGGCCGGCGGCGGGTTTTGATCGCGCGCGCCTAATTTAACCGCGCGTTCGATCGCCGAGTCGAAGCGCGGACTGCCCGAGCCGCTGAGTGGTTCGACGCGCAGCAGCTTGCCTTCGAGAGAAAGAACCGCCCGGAATGTGCTGAACTGAGAAACGCGATTCACATCGCCCGCGCTCAGGACCTGCCATCCCGTGTTGCGGATTTCACCGAATACCTGCGTTGCGACGCGGCGCACGAAGACGGCGAACTGATCCGCTTTAGTGTTGAGCAGCGTGATATCGCCGTCTGGTAAATTCGGCAAGAAATCAGTCGTGCCACGCTGGCCGATAAAGCGCGCGCCGCTTCCCGCCGGCCGCGAGAACGCCTGGTACTGGCTTGGATCCATCATGCGGTTTGACGACTGCTCCGTGGTGCGTTTCGTTTCGGAGGTTGAAAATTTCTCCATTAAGGTTCCCGAGTCGAGCGAGAGCTGCTTGAGCGGCGTCGTGTTGTGGGACTCTTTAATCGCGCCACCGGCTTTTTCCTGCTTCTCTTTTGCCGACTTTTCCGGGGGAGGAGCTTTCACCTGTTTTTCGCTCGATTTTTGCGGGACCTTTTCAGGGCGGCTCTCGCGAAACGCGTCGCTATCTGATTTTGGATTGGGATTTCCGGCGTCCGGGGAATCGCCGCGCTTTACCTGCTCAACATCGGTCCGAGAATCAACATCAGATTTAAACGCAGGTTTCTCGCTTTGTTCCACTTTTTTTATGATTTCAGGAGGCGCAACGATTTGCGGCTCAGCCGCTCGCTCGCGTTGCATGGGCTCGGGGAGTGAGGTTAGTTCGATTTCAATGACTCTCTCGCTGACGGAGAAATGCTGCGACGCCAATAGGAAGAGGAAGAGGAGGTGAAGCAGCAATGAAATGGTAAATGCCACACCGGTATGTTTCTCCTCGGGAAGCTTCAGCCTCGGGGCGCGGTATCCAGGGAAGGATAGATGAGTACGGCTAAAGTTCATCAGGAATCATGGGTAGACTTTATCTAGAGAACCTATATATCATCGAACGGTAGGATACGCATTAAGCGGCGCCGTTTTGATAGTCTGCTCTCAAGCATAACGCGTCGCAACAATTGATAATTCGGAGTCTCATATGCTCGGTCTCAGTCCTCTCGAACTCGCGGTGATAGCGCTCGTAGTCGTACTTCTTTTTGGCACGAAGCGCCTGCCCGAACTCGGCTCAGGAGTCGGCAAAGCGATAACGAATTTTAAAAAAGCGTATCGTGAAGGTACCGAAATCGATGTTACGCCCCCAAAGTCTGGTGAAAAAGAAGGCGAAACGGAAAAAAAAGTGTAACCTTTGTCGAATTATTTCCATTTTCCGGTATGACGGCCGTCATGCATTCTTAAAAGCAGCGTGATTTCAGATAGTTGAAAATCGAACAGTATCGCTTTGGTATTGAATTGTAACGTTTTACATGCTAAGGTCGCGTC
>CAYTAW010000401.1:0-3488 GCA_964435675.1 uncultured Bdellovibrionales bacterium | reverse complement strand
CAATATCATAGGCGCAAAAGCCGCAGGACTGGATGCCCATCAGTTAAAGCCAGGAGTTGAGTTTTTGGATTTACTGAAATCCATGGGCGTTCGCTAAATTCAATATAACATCTCAGAATGCTTGCACTTGCAATGCTATAGGGTTTTCTGTAAGAATTACCCTCCGTTTGAGTCCAATTTGAATTGGATTCAAATGTATGCGCAGTGGTAGTTCAGTTGGTTAGAACGCTCGCCTGTCACGCGAGAGGTCGCGGGTTCGAGTCCCGTCAGCTCCGCCATTTTGTTGCTTTGTTTACTGCGTGTTAGCCACCGCCCGCTGCTCGCTTGCAACAAAATTGCAACAACTCGCGCTCGAAATAATTCTCCGTCTTAAGTCCTTGAAAAGTGATTTGTCCGTGGTTACGGATAGGAGCGAAAGAGCTTCATAACGGTAGCCTTTGCCGTGGGGGTGCTCTGCATTCCTGCGAGGTTAACTGTTATAGATGATCCATCGACTTTTTCATGGCGCGGTACTCGCGCTCATCCGTCTTCTAGGGCGGGATTTTAAGGCTGAAGTTACTGAGGCGCGCGTTGTCCCCTCCATTGAGGATTCGACGCTTACTTTCGTGAACTTAGACGATCAATCGCACAAGGTTAAAACGATAGAAACTTGTGTCCTTTTCATCGATATTCGAGATTCGACCAAACTCAATCAACAACTTTCTCCCGATGTTCTCAGCCGCCTCTACGCACTGTTCGTAAAGTCGATGATTGAAGTTGCCGAGTTTTACGGCGGGGCTGTGAGAAACATTATTGGAGATCGCCTGATGGTTGTCTTTGATAAGGAAAATTGCTTTTCTAATGCTGTCTTAACCGCAGCATTAATGCAGTCTGTGTCGACACATCTTCTCGCGCCAATGCTTAAGCAAATTCTCGATTTTGATTTTCGCTGTGGAGTGGGAATTGCGCATGGCAAAATGCTGGTATGTAAGGTCGGCGCTCGACGCCATGGCGATGAGCGTAATGACTATCGCTCGCTAGTATGGCTGGGACCGCCTGCAAATGTCGCTTCCAAATTGACCGACCACGCTAATAAAGTAGAGGTGCACAAAGAGCCCACTGTGCAAGTTGGTTACAGTCCGGGTGTCGCTGGTAATCTAGTTTGGAGGGAGGAAACAGTCAGTGATTTTCTATCCAAGCTCAATCCCGGCCTTCTATCCTCGAACTTACAGCACGCTGTTCCGGCATTCAGGACATTCTTCCAGTCATATAACGTAGGAGGAGTCCGTTCTTACCCTGCCATTTTAGTCACGAAAGAGGTGCTTGAAGGATTCATGCGAGAACGTCCTGATGATGCCTCTATTCAGAATGGATGGTGGTGGAAGGTCGACTTTCCAAAAGAGGCGTGTGATGTTGAGGTCTACGGTGCAAATGTGTACATCGCGGCAGTTGACGATTATCTGAGATGGCTAAATGGAAGATGAGCTTAAAGACGTTTTTGAAAATACGAACCGTTGGCTAGCATTCGCTGAAGCGAAGAACTGTGTGCTTGTGGCGGGAAATGGCGCGCTATTAATTGGCATTCGACAGATACTTTGCTCAGAGCATTGGTCACCGTCGTGCAACTTTTTAACGGCGTATGTGATTATAGGAGCTTTTTTTTCATCGCTCGCAATAATCTTTTCGCTGCTCGCGCTGCTTCCAAAAACTAGGCTTCCTTGGCAGCGGCAGAATGGCATAGCGCAACCGCTAACAGATAACCTTCTCTTTTTTGGACACATATCTCGCTATTCCGCTTCGGATTACCTTAAGTCTTTTGCCGAACTTATGGGGGCTACTTCTCCGCCTTCAAATTTATCGAAAGCATACAGCGAGCAAATTGTTACCAATGCCAAGATTGCTCAACGTAAATATAGTCTTTTTAAATTGGCAGGGTGGTGCACGATTTGTGCAATCGGCACTCCAATCTTAGCAATTCTGCTATTGCCTTTCGTTGAAAGTGACTGAGATACGGAACCCATCTCTTGCGGGATGAGTTCCGTAGAAGCTAACCGAGTGAGATAGCTTCCCTTGGCTCATACCGCGCAAGCGTAGCGCTCACCGGTGTATTTCCAGTGGTCGTTACCTTGCACGCGACCCAGTCAAACCCGTTTTCATGGTCAAGATCGAAGTGCGAACACTCGATCAGCGTTTCATGCTTAGTCGTCGCAATCGTGAACGTACTTGCGGCGCTCGACGCGCTGAAAAGCGTTTCACCCGGACGCGTTGATTTGAGCGTGATTGTTCCCGACGAAGCCGACGCAGTAACGCCCGCAACGCCATAGGTCGAGTTATTGATCAGTCCCGCGAGCGCTGCCGCATCAGCGGTATCGTTACCGTCGATCTTAAATTCTCGACTTGCCGGTGATGTCACTGTAGCGTGCGCCGTAAACGTCACGCCGTTAATCGTGACTGCTTCAGCCGCGAGCACCGTAGCAAGCGCAATCGTCAGCTCTACGACTGAAGCGTTAGCCGAGATTGTGCTCTCGACCGCCGGAACAAGCGGCTTCGCGCCGGTACCGGCTGCGTCCTGTGCTTGAAGCAGCTCAATTTTTGTACTCTTCGATACTGCCATCGCACCAGCATCGAGCCGAGCGAGCGCGCGCCGAAAGTCGCGCATTGGGTAATATGCGCCGGTGGCGTTGCTGTTATTCAACGTCTGCGGAACAAGACCAATATCAAACTTTGAAATTTCAGATAACTTTGCATTCATTTTATAATCTCCAAAAATGTTATTGATTAGGCTCTGATTCCGATGATCTTTGTGAAATGCTGCGGGCGAAGCACCGCGACATCACAGCGAAGATATCCGCGAATTAACACCGCCATCTTTTCAAACGCATCATCGGCAACGCGTGACGCTTCAAGTGTAAGCTCAGTGCGGACACCTAAAAGCATTTGCGAGAAGTCACCGACAAACGCGGTAGAGCAATCGTTTGAACTTCCAAGATGTTGTGGAGCCACAAACATTTTTCAAATCCTCCTCTTTTTGATCAAATTTTAGATCAATAGGAATCTGCTTTTGTCTAAGATACACAAGGCCCGTGGAGCTTAATGCCCATTTTCAGACATCGAAATACTCACAAGTTCAACCAGTACAACCAATAGAGCAACCTACGGAAGAATAACGTTGGTCATTGTGTTGCGATCTGCTTCGAGGACCGTGAAATAACAGCGTGGAGTACTCGCTCCAACTAGAGACGACAAGCTCCGGGCCATCGGTGAATTTCAATGACGAGGCGATATAAACGGGGACTTAAGAAACGAAAGCCAGAAGACTAATGCGGGACGCCTCAGATCGTACGCCTCGGGCCATAGTGATCAGTCGCTACATGCGCAGAAGTAGTACGAGGCCCCTTATATGTATGGGTAGCGCTTTACTCGCAAGTAAGTGTTCCTTAGCAAAAAGGGCGGGTTTCTATGTGGACTTTAGAAACCTTGACAAAATCAGGTGCAAGGCAGAGTGGGCC
>CAYTAW010000400.1:0-3492 GCA_964435675.1 uncultured Bdellovibrionales bacterium | reverse complement strand
ACTCCCAGGAGCTTAAGCGCGATATCGACTATATCGTAAAGGACGATCAAATTATAATCGTCGACGTGAAGCATACCGGCCGCTTGATGGATCGGACCAAATGGAGTCACGGATTGCATGAACTGGTCTCGCTGCGAGAGAATGTACCGCTGCCTGAATCGCAAGGACTAATTGCCCAGTGCTCGCATCCAGCCTTTATTCGGCGCTATAAACAACTTATCTGTATTTCAGGAACGTTCGGAGACTTAGTGGAGCGCGAAGAGATTCGCCAACTCTATAAAATGGACGGCTTTAACGTGCCGACGCACCGCAGGAACCTCCGGCAAGACGCGCCAATGACTATTTTCTCGTCGACGGAGAACTGGTTAAAGGCTCTTGAGCGCCGAATAGAAGAAATGCGCGCGATATCTCCGGAACGACCGATATTACTTGTCACCGGCACTATTGCTGACTCCCACATGATCGCACAATTGCTGAAAGCCAAAGATATACGGGTTCAGCTCTTAAATGATGTCGATAATTCGGATAGTGACGGCGTGCACGCCGAGGAGGAGCAAATAATCTCTCAGGCGGGTCGAAAAGGAACAATTACCGTCGCCACAAGCGTTGCCGGCCGCGGGGCCGATATTGTTCCCGATGCTAACGCTGCTGAGGCCGGAGGAGTTCACGTAATTGTTGCCTTCATTCCGAACAGCATTCGCGTTGAGCTACAAGCCCGCGGCCGCGCAGGGCGACAGGGTGCTCAGGGTTCTAGCGAAGTAATCGCCCGCCTCGAATCAGATCAGTTCATCGAACAGTTTTCCCAAGATAAGCGCGCGGCCGTCGCCGCAATTTGCAATCTCTTCGGAAGCGCAAGCGAAGAATTGAATCAGACTATTCAATTTTTGCGGCGCGCCTCCAATATTTTCGACGCATTCGGCCGAAGGGTAGTAATAGAACGCGAGCAGTTTGCCGAGCAAGGGCTTGCACGATATTTAGATCAGACGCGCGCCGCAGGGGCAAAACTTGCTGATTTAAACAGCACCTTCAGAAAGCACGAATGGCTCGGCACCTCAGTCGCATCAATGTTTCTTGGCTCACGCTGGTCGCGCATGTATCAGGATTTTGATACGAAACTCGCACACGAGATCTATCACGGGGGCGAATTCGCGCTTTCAACTGAAAGCGAAGGCATGAAACAGCTTGCCGATGCATTCGAAAGATCTTTCAACTGCCCGTATGGCTCACACACTGATCATGTTAATTCCGAGTTAAGCGAGATTCTTGATCCATTGTTTTTATCGCTATCGGCGGGGATACGTCGCTTAGAGCTCCAAGTAGAAAACTTGAATAGCTCTAATGTCAGCACCCTTCTCTCTGAATTGAACCAGCGCGTTTCCGAAATGACCGATGATTTCGTCAACGAATTCAAAGGGAAGAGTGCCTATGAAATTGAAGCCTATTTAAAGAAGCAGGCGGCCGCACAAAAGGATAAAGAGAACAAAGACAAAAAGCCTCCCACCTAAAAGTTGTACGCAAACGAAAGGGTCGCGCCGATTCCTGGAAGAAACGGTTGATCAATTCCCGTAAAAACATAGTGGAAATCTTTATCGAGAATATTGTTGAGCGCTAAAATAATTTGTCCATGCCGCTTGTGGAAGCGGTATCCTGCTCCGGCATCCACTATCCAGAAGTCGCGCCGCCCATCTTCGCCTAATCCAACCGCATCATACCCGGTCAAGTTTTGCTTACGCCATGTTCCGCGCGCAAACAGAAGGAATCCCGAAGGGTGAAAATAATTGAGGCCGGTACGTACTCGGTTGGTCCTTGCTTCAGCAGTCAGCAGATGGTCTTGATCACGGTTCCATTGATAATCAACTGTCGCGGTCGTTGACTGTCCCAGCACCTGATAGAAATAGGCTTTAGCCACGTCCTCTTCCACATGCGCATCGTTATCGAGCACGAAGATATCCTGATCGGTCAGGCTGCCATCATTCGCGTCAAAGTAGAGCGAACTCACGGTAATTGGATACTGACGGGTTAACGCGCGGTGTAGCCCTTCGGCTCCGAAGTAAGTCTTTGTATCGAGCTTCTGATCGAGCCCGAAGGCCAAGTTGCGGGACTGCGTGCCCGGATATACATCGAAAAAGGTTTGATTGAAGCCACTCAGAATCGTTGGTTCGATCAGCTCGAATTCACGAATTCCCGCGGTCCCCACATTCTCGAAATAGGCGGCGCGCACCGTCGTCTGATCGAACGGGGTCAGCACCACGCCCACTTTGGGGTCCCAGGTGGTCATGGAGTGCGTTGTTTCCTGGAATGGCACCGAGAGCGGATTACCGCTTATATGGAGCTTATTGTAGCTGACGCCGACCTGAAAATCGGCCCAGGAGGCAGCGTGCACAGTCAGGTATTCAAAAACTCGCTGAGATCCCTCGGTATTGTCCGCGACTGAACTAACGGGGAGACCCGTAAGCCCTTCGGGCTCTCCGATAGTTCCGTTGTCTGACAAATGCTGATTCGAATCAAGGTAGCCGCCGCCAAAAACGTTCGATACGAGCGAGCTATTGTAAATGTGCTGAGCGTCGAAACGGGTTCCGTGCGATTTGAATCCAAATCGTTGATCCATAATCGCGTTGATATCCACGGCGTCAACCACCTCACCGTCTTGAACGACATATCCGTAAAGAGGCCGATTGAATACGCGATCCGTAATGCGGAAATTGGAGTGATTGTTGACGACTTGAGCGATCAACATATTTCCGGGACCAAAGCGATGATTAAATCCTGCCCTAAACAAGTAATCGTCGAAACGTTGATTCGATTGGGGATTATTTGTCAACGGATTGTAGCCAACGGAATCGTCGCCGTTATCGAACGTTTCCCCGTTCACATCCAGAAGAAACGTGTCATCCGGCGTGAACTGGTATTGCATCGTACCATACATCTGCTGCTCATTTCGCGAATCGTTATCGCGGTAGCCGTTGGAATATATCTGCGTCGAGCTCAACGCATAGCCGAATTTCCCCTCGGTTCCCGCGACGCGCACCGTCGGACTCGCGAGCTTCTCGCGCGAGCCGACATCAAACCCAACCACACGGCGCCGAATATCGCGGTCAAAAACCGCATTGTACTCATTAGAACTAACGATCCCCGCTTGACTGGGACGAATTAAATTAAAGTTTACCGGAGACAGGAGCCGCGAAATGAAAAATTCAGAGATGCTTCCCTGTACCAAGTCGTCGACGCCATCGTAGCTCTGCGAGAGCATCAGATGCGCTGAGTGATTGGAATAGTCGCGGCTCAATGACTTAATAGCCTCGACACGGGAAACATGGCTAAAACCAAGCAAGTCATAGACGTGGGCGAGGGAATTGCCGCGCACGCTCAAGTCCTGATCGAGAAGTAGCCGCGAACGATAGACGGCGCGGTTCTCGTTGATAGAGATCGACTTCTCAACATCGGCGAGCGCTTGCACCGCGTCGTTCGCCAGGCGGCTCGTGACTGCGGTCT
>CAYTAW010000399.1:0-3515 GCA_964435675.1 uncultured Bdellovibrionales bacterium | reverse complement strand
ACGGATCACCGAATCGGAGCGTTCCCGGCTGCAAGAACGCGCGAGAGCAGCCAGAGGCGGAAATGACCGCGAGCACGGTGACCAAAATTCGATAACAAGTCCTCATCACGACACGCTACGGGGTGAAAAAACGCTCGATTCTGATAAGCGTTGTCCATCCTGAATTTTCGAATGCCGTCTGATAGCTGCCTTCCAAACGCACGCTCAGATCGCGCGAAAGAGAGAGGCGCTGAGAAAGCGTAGCGATCTGCTCACGATGGGAATCACCGGTAAAAAAATGAAGTTGAGAAAAACTGAGCTCGCTCGAAGCCCAAAAACAGGGAGTATAGACCGCGCCCGCGTGCGGTCCGGCACCGATCGCATGCTCCCGATCTATATTCGAGGAATATTCAAATGCCCCGTCAAACAAACCGTATACAATCAAATTATCGGCAAGCTGGTATGTTTTTCCCCCTCCCGCGCTGAGCACGCCGACTCCCCGCGGATCAACCCCTTCGCGATTGAATTGCTGATAAGAGAGATTGACTCGCCACGAGATCGGGTGGAAAAAACGAGTGTCCGGCGTAAGCGCGGCTATATCGAGCGCCGTGAAACGATTCAGCTCCGCGCCGCGATCTTCGGTCTGCCGCACGGTACTCTCAAAGAATTTAATTTGGTTTCCGGGAAGGTAGCCTGGAAGCGTGTCAGTAAGCGCGTGAAACGCCGGCCGAAAAGTGAATTCACCATAGCTTCGATCTTCACTGCGACCGCCGCCAATCCCCGCCATAGCGGTTTTGTGCCCGTTTTCTGGCAGAGTCTCGGGCTTCAGCACCTGTACCGGGTCCGCAACCGGTAGCGCGCTTCGCGCCGCCAGTAAATCCCAGGCGCGCTGCTTATCGAGACTCGAATCGCTGCGCGCCCTAATTCGCTCATAGGTTAAGTACTCGTAGCTTAAATCAAGCGCCGCCGCGCGCTCCTTCTTGTCTTCAATCTGCGCAACGGCCTGAGTCGGCGCGGCGCTATCACGAACCACCGCTAGCGCCGCCAATTGTGCTTGGGATGACGCCGCGGCAATTCTTGCGCGTAATTTTGTTGCGGCCGAAGGGCGGAAAATTGTTTGATCAACCAGACCGGGTTGATTAGAAAGGGTACGAATCGTATCGACGGGAATAACCCACCACCGCAAGCCGTATCTCAGCCCAAGCGACGGGCGCGCCACGTCGAGCAACGCGAGAATGTGGTATGAGCAGTTTTCATCAAAATAAAAATAGCTGAGCGGCATCTCACGCAACTCCCAGAGATGCGCGGTCAGCAGCTCGACCTCCTCAGTTCTGAAATTAAGCTGATATTCCCAGATATCGCGGTTTTCAAGGTCGCTGTATTTTTCGACCTTCTTCGCATACGGCATGATTGAATAGAAGCCGTCAAATCCGCCAAAGATGCCTTTTATAGCATAGAGTAGCGCCCCTTCACCGTGCGTCGACGCGGCATAGTCCGCTGCGTATGCGAGCAATCTCGTCTCTTCATTTTGCTCGCGCCGATCGAGCCGAATGAATGTGTGACCGAAGGCAGAAGCAGGATTGTTGAGAAACGAGGCGGGGAAGATCAAGGTGACCCGCTGCGGATTGACCGCGTCGTACCACTGCGTGAACCGCGCACAGCGCGGAAGCGGAAAACCCGCGCTTTTAAGGTCGAGCATCTTTGAAAGCCAGCGATAGCGCGCCGGGAAGCGGCAGATGGCATGGCTGTCATCATCCTCTATCGGCGCCGAGAACGCGCGCACCGTCGCATCTAATTCCGCCGCGGGATCGGCGTCCCCCATCCTCGAAATAAAAAACGGCGACGGCGATGCCCGAGAAGCAGAACGCTGCGTGAACAGCGCGCGATCATAGTGAAGCAGCGCGAGCCACTGCGGATCCGTCGAGAGCGACTTTTGCGCCGCGACGCGGAGTGCCGTTTCGGCATCACCCCGCCCCTGCGCGCTCGCGGCGCTCAGGCATAGAACAGTCGAAAGAATGACAGTCGCGAATGAGCGCACCATAGTACGTGATGAAACGGCCTATTGGCCGGTAGTCAGGCAGCGAGCACTATATTCCCATCGCAGTTAAAATTTCACCATTCTCGACCGTAGCCATTTCGATGGGTATGTGCATTGGTCGCTACACCTCCGGCTTCGCACTATGCTTAACGAGGTAACGACAGTGGTAAAACGGAAATCTCAATTGCGCTCAGTATATATAAAAATAGCACTAAAAAAACAACGGAGCATGGCTGTCCACCATACTCCGCTGCTGTTTTAAATGAGCTATCGCTTCAAATAACCGGTAAGGGTTATCGATCTGGCTATACGTTCGCCGAATATCGAGAAAGCTCTGCGTCGTTCGCCAACACGCCTTTCATCGCCTTCGCAACGTCGGTCGAGGTGACGTCTGCGCTCGAGAAGATCGTTGTAAAGTTCTGCTGAAGCGCCAGATTGAACTTGGCGCTATCCTGAGCGTCAACGCCCACGAGCGAAGCAAGGGAAGAGAGGCTCTCACCCTGGCCGCGCGAAATATCGAGCGCAAGCTTGTTCATGTTGCCATCGATGAATGCGGCGGTCTTCCAGTTAGTCGACACAACGCCATCCTGCGTACATCCCGATGTTCCCGAGGTAATTGCGAACGTCTGATTTCCTGTTGAACCGTTGGTCGTTACCGCAAGAACTTGCGGTGCAATTCCGCGCTGACCGGCGAACAATTTCGAGCCCCAACCGCAAGTTCCAACGTTATCAGCCGCAAACGCAGCCGACGGAAGAACCGAGAGAGCGACAAGCAATAGAGCTTTTCTTTTCATTTTTTTGCACCTTTGATATTACAAAATGGAATGTACAACTATACCTTGCCGATACTCATTGGTTTGTGCTGAAGTTGTCAAGGAATTCTTTTTCGAACAGGGATATATTGATTATGGAAAAGGTTATACAGTTCGCCGCACTGATCTCGCTCATGTGCATAACGCTTGCCGCGTGCCACTCAGCAGAGAAGAGCGCCGCCATGGTGCTAGATAACGCGGGCAGCGTTGTGCGTACGGCCGACGGCAAACTGTGGGTCGATTCCGACACAAAGCCGACACCTACCCCCGACAAATATTAGTCGAATTAAATTGGGCCGCTTTCAGTATTTCGAAATTTTTAACTTCGAAATACTGCCATTACACGCGCCCTCAGGGCACCGCTAGTTGAGATCTTGCTTTACGTTAAAATTATTCAAGCAAACGCGAATCAACGGATCGGTATTAGAATTCGGAATATCCCTCAACTTGATGGTGAGGCGCGTTGCGCCTTTCATGATCGGACTGGTACCTGCTTCGCCGAAACAACAGATCTGTTGAGTCCCCTCAACTGCGCTGCTAGAGGATGTGCGAAGCACCTTCTGGCATTTAAAAGCGCTGCATTTATTTAGCCCAAGTTCCGTTTCGGCGGCGCTGCATCCGTTTTATCCTGATGCGGGCCAGCGATCGCGGTTCTGCTTGTCACGAAGTACTAAGCTATATTATCG
>CAYTAW010000398.1:0-3544 GCA_964435675.1 uncultured Bdellovibrionales bacterium | reverse complement strand
ACGCCGACGAAATTGAGGTCGTCGCGCACGAAGAAGACATCAGCATCAGTGAGCTCGAGCGCTCAACGGAAGACGCGCCCGTGGTGAAGCTCGTCAACGCAATATTGACCGACGCGATAAAAAAGAACGCGTCGGACATCCACCTCGAGCCGTATGAAAAAGCGTTCCGGGTCCGCTTTCGCATTGATGGCGTACTCTACGAAATCATGAAGCCGCCGCTTAAGCTGCGTAATGCCCTCATTTCACGCCTGAAGATTATGTCCGAGCTCGACATCGCTGAGCGCCGGCTTCCACAAGACGGACGCATAAAACTAAAATTAGGTAATACACGTGAGATGGATTTTCGCGTCAACGTCATGCCGACTTTATTCGGCGAAAAAGTCTGCCTCCGTCTGCTCGATAAGGCGAATCTTCAACTCGACGTGGCTAAACTCGGATTCGATCAGAAGCAAAGCGTCGATTTCCAAAACGCAATCGCCAAGCCGCACGGCATGGTGCTGGTGACCGGGCCAACGGGCTCGGGTAAAACCACGACGCTTTACTCGGCGCTTTCTGAACTGAATAAAACGACGACAAACATCAACACCGCCGAGGATCCGGTTGAATTCAATTTACCCGGCATCAACCAGGCGCAGATGAACGAAGATATAGGCTTTAATTTTGCGACCGCGCTGCGCGCCTTTCTTCGTCAGGACCCCGACGTGATCATGGTCGGAGAAATCCGCGATTACGAGACGGCAGAGATCGCCATTAAAGCATCACTCACGGGTCACTTGGTGCTCTCGACACTTCACACGAACGATGCGCCATCAACCGTAAACCGTTTACTGAATATGGGGGTCGAGCCCTTCTTGGTGGCTTCCTCGGTCAACATTATCGTTGCGCAACGCTTGGCGCGCCGCATCTGTAAAAACTGTGAAGAGATCGTGCCGATTAGCCCGGAGATTTTAGTCGATGTCGGCGTTCCGGCGGCTGAAGCCCGGCACACTGAAGTGAAGCAGGGAAAAGGGTGCACCCATTGCGCGGGAACTGGGTATAAGGGACGCATCGCGCTTTATGAAATCATGCCGATTACTGACTCGCTTCGTGAATGCATATTGAACGGCGCATCCGCCGCGGAGATTAAGCGGCAAGCGGTTAAAGAGGGAATGCTGACGCTGCGCGCCTCGGGACTCATTCGCCTGAAAGAGGGAATAACCAGCGTCGAAGAGGTTCTGCGCGTAACCACGGCCGATTAACAGGAACGGTAAACTTTAGGAATTTATCAACGATTGAATTCAAAAGCTGAGCGAACGTAAGAGGAGAAAGACAGATGGCCACATTCGTTTGGGAAGGCAAAAACGCCTCGGGAAAGATCGTCAAAGGTCAAATGGAGGCGCGCGATATCCAAGCCGTATTTAACGCCCTCAAATCGCAGCGCATCACACCGAACGCCAAGAAGATTAAGGCCAAAGGCGGCGGCCTCGAGATGGAGATCAAGATTCCGGGGTTCGGACCGAAAGTAAAGCCGCGCGATATCGTTATCTTTACCAGGCAATTTGCGACGATGATCGATGCCGGTCTTCCGATCGTGCAAGCGCTCGATATTCTTTCACGTCAGAACGAGAACAAAGCGTTTAAAGCGGTGTTGATGGGGGTTAAGGAAAGTGTCGAGACCGGAGCAACGCTCGCTGACGGGCTGGCGCGCTTTCCTAAGGCGTTCGATCCCCTGTACGTAAATATGATTGCCGCGGGTGAAAACGGCGGTATCCTTGACGTAATTTTAGAGCGCCTTTCGCTGCACATGGAAAAGGCGATGAAGCTCAAGCGCGAAGTAAAAACAGCGATGATCTATCCATCAGTGGTGGTCGCCGCAGCTGGTATCGTCACTTCCGTGCTGTTGATCTTCGTTATTCCGACATTCGCCGATCTCTTCTCTGATTTCGGTTCGTCATTGCCGCTGCCGACGCAGCTGGTGATTAATCTTTCGAATTTCTTCGTCGCTAACTGGTACATCATCTTCGGCGGTCTCGGCATCTCTTTCAGCATGCTCGTGCGCTTCGCCCGCACGGAGCGCGGAAAGGAAGTGATCCATCCGCTCGCGCTCAAACTTCCGGTTTTCGGCGATATAATCCGCAAGGTCGCGGTCGCGCGCTTTACACGTACGCTCGGCACCATGGTGAGTTCCGGCGTCGCTATTCTCGAAGCGCTGAACATCTGTTCGCGCACGGCCGGAAATAAGGTCGTTGAAAACGAGGTGCAGCGTGCCCGTATCGCCATCTCCGAAGGTAAATCGATGGTTGAGCCGCTTAGCGAATCGGTAGTCTTTCCGCCAATGGTTGTGCAGATGATCGGTGTTGGCGAATCGACCGGCGCACTCGATGCCATGCTTCAGAAAATCGCCGACTTCTATGAAGATGAAGTGGATAATGCCGTGGGCGCGATGAAGCAGCTGATCGAGCCGTTAATGATTCTTGTGCTCGGCACGATCATCGGCGGTCTGGTGATCGCCATGTATCTTCCAATCTTCAAGATGGGCTCAGTCGTTGGGTAAAAGATGAAGCCGCAAAGCGCATTACTCGATCATCCAGGCATAGGCTTAAAACAAAGTCTGCGCTGGATTATCGGCATGCGCATTGTGTTTCTTAGCGCAGCGCTTGCTTCGACCGCAATTTCAAGCATCCTCTTCGCAGCGAGCGAAGGCGAACGCGTATCGTTTTTATATACGCCGCTTTCTGCGCTGCTCGGTATCTCGGCAGTTGCGCTGCTTTTTACGCTGGGAAAACGTCCGTCGAAGTATTTCGCCGCGTCTCAGGTACTCTTGGATGCGTCGATCATCACCGGAATTATTTACATAACAGGCGGCCCGATTAGCCCATTTCTCTTCTTATACCTGCCTTTTACTCTGGCGATGATGCTGGTCTTCGGCGCGCAAATGACGATATTTGCGGTTATCTGCAGCATTGTCGAGTATCTGGCGCTCCTCGCAGCGCTACTGAACGAGTGGATCGTCCCCGCCGACGGAAGCGCTCAAGCCGCAGTGCCTTCGAGCGGCGTTGCGCTCCAGGTTATCGGCCTCGTATCAGCGCTGGTGCTTGTTTCAATCTTTACCGGATATCTGGCGCGCATGTTCCGTTCCTCGCGGCGGCTCGCCGAGCGATCACAAGAGGCTCTCGACACCTTAAAGCAGCGCCAGCATCTGTTGATCGATTCGTTGAACGAAGGAATCATTACTACTGATATCGATCTAAAAGTTATCGGCGCGAATGCAAGCGCTGAAAATCTGTTCGGCATCACAGAGAGCGAAATGAGTGGCCGCAGTTTGCAAACGCTGCTCGAAGATCTCGATGAATCAATCGACAAGGATATGCTGCTTAATCCTGCGCAATCCCGATTTACATTTACGGTAGCACAGGGCAAGGGTACGCTTCATCTTCTCTGCGAACGACATCCATTAGCGAACGATTCGGTTGATTCACTCGGCTACCTCTTCGTCATGCAGGATGTGACCACGCTGCGCGCGATCGAAGAGCAGCTCGCCGCGCACGAGCGCATGGCGCGGCTC
>CAYTAW010000397.1:0-3548 GCA_964435675.1 uncultured Bdellovibrionales bacterium | reverse complement strand
CTTATCGCTGTCACGCATGTATTCGTTTCCCATTTCGCCATCGGCGGCGGTTTGATCCTGGATACTCGCACTCAGAAGCGGGTGGAATGTTAGTGCCGAGCTGACAACTTCCTTTATCGAGAGATACTGCTTGGTAATCGAATCGTCTCCCCCCCCTTCAGCATTCGCGTCGATATGCGAAATGAGGATTGCCGCTTGGATGAACGCAAGCGTGAATTTGCGTACGCGCCTAATGCGGCTCGCTGGGTTACCCATATTATTTTTTTTCATCGTCTGGAGTGTTCAGTGATCGCGTTACGCCCTGCTTCTTTCCCTCGGCCGGCGTTGCTCCGCGTGGCAAAATCGGGAAGGCATTGAATCGCCGCCAAAGCTCCCACCACAGTCTCACTGTGTCAAGGTTAACCCAAGCCACCGCCCGCACTCCCTGGCGCAAATAGTGCGATTCCGGCCAACGCGTATCGCCAGTCGGAGTGACTAAGATTCGGAATTTCCCCATTCCGTTGTCGCTTGGGTCAATAAGACTAACTCGCCCCTCAAACGTGCCGATCGCCATCGATGGCCAACCGCTGAACTGTATGGCGGGCCACCCCTCGAACTGTAGGCGCGCAACTCTACCAACATCGACGATGGGGAGATCGTTGCCATCAATAAATATTTCGACAGCCCGGGATTCCGTATCGGGAACGATTGTTGCCAAGAGATCTCCCGGTTTCACAAAGATCCCCCCGGAGAGCGCGAGAATGTGCTGAATAATACCGTCGCGGGGTGCGGCGACTTTCTGAGACGCCTGGCGTGCGAGTCGTGTCTCAACTTTGGCAAGCTCTGCGGCTGCCGAGGCCACGTCTCCCAGAAATTTTGCTTCTTCAATTTCCGCCAATTCGAACGCACGGCGCGAGCTTAGACCTTTGCGGAATAATTCACGCTGGCGCTCTAAGTTTCGTTGTGACGCTTCCAGTGATTTTTGCGCCGCATTGAGTTTGGACAGCGCTGCCTGTCGCTCCGTCTGAATACGTTCCATGAAATTCGGATCTATATCCGAAATTTCGACGATCGGTTCGCCCTTTTTGACACGACTTCCCTCGGTAACATACCAGGTGACTATTTGGCCTTCCACCGTCGCTTCGATATTTTGTTCGCGATCATTCGGGGAATAGGCGATGACCCTGCCATATCCCTGAACCGTTTGAACCCACGGAAGAAAAGCGATTGCAAGTAGCAGCACCGTGAATAGTCCGGCAACAAAGAGCGCCGCTATACGTCTAGACCAGCTGCCGCGCGTCAAATTGACACTCATGAGTTCTTGACTGCTATGCGCCTCGATCTGCTCGACGCTGGGAAAGGCTCCTTCTTCGGTAGTTTTCATCGCGCAGCATCCTCCAAGTGTCCATCGCCCAATTTGAGTTTCCGCGGAAACAATTGAAGAATATCCTGTTCATGCGTCAGCACCACGACCGTCGTCTCGATTCTATGATCCAGGAGCGAATTAAGCAGCTGTGTACGCGCGCGTTCATCAATCAGATCGAGGGTGCCATCAAAGACGAGCATGCGCGCCTGTTGTAAAAGTCCGCGCGCCACCATCAGGCCGAGGGCCTGCCCTCGAGAGAGCGGTTCCGGTGTCCCACGGAGCACCGTATCGATCCCTTGAGGAAGACTGAATACATCGTCTAACAAACCAACCAGCTCGATTACCTTCCGTATATCGGTGTCGCTAATATCTTTTCGACCTAACGAGAGATTATCGCGTATCGAGCCGTGAAATATTTCGACATCTCGAATGAGCGTTACCTGTCGTCGCAAGTCGGCTGCGTGGATGTTTGCCAGATTGAATTCATCGAGCCGAATGAGGCCGTCGACCGGTTCGGTTAGACGGTACAGAAGATTGGCGAAATAACTCTTGCCTGCGCCATTTGCACCCCAGATGGCGATTTTCTCTCCTGCCGCAATAGTGAGTGATGCTTCTCTGAGTACGGATTGGCCCCGATGAGTAGGAGAGGTAGTGACGTTCTCGAATCGGATGGACGCCGGGCCGGAACGCGCATCTATGCGTGCCCCACCGGCATTCTCGTAGGGGAGATCAAGAATCGCCTCGAGTTTGTGGACGCCAGCTGCGAGGTCATAGAAGACTTCGAGATGTTTACCCATCTTCGCCACGCCCATTAGAATAATATTGAATATCAATTCCGCTGCGACCAACTGGCCGAGAGAGAGCTGCCCTTTAATTACCAGCCAGCCACCAAGACCCAAGAGAACGCTGCTGGCAAACGCCTGCAGCAAGAGAGACGCGACTACTTGTCGCAACACAATCAAAAAATGTCTGCCGCGGCGGTTAAGATAGGTGGTTATTAGTTCGTCAGCTCTTGCAATCGCATGCCGTTCTCCGCCGTGTGATTTGAATACTGTCGTGTTAAACGCAAGGTCTTGGAGCCATGCGGCCACTTCATATTTGGCTTCCGACTCTTCGACCGCCGTACGTACACCGTTCAAGCCGAATAACCACAATATCACCACGATAATCAACAGTAGGCACAACGCGAATGCGAGGAACAGGGGATGGTAGAAGGAGACTAATGTGAATCCGATAGTAATCTGAAAGACAAGCGCGATTCCATCCAAAAACAAGACAGCAAGCGCTTTCTGAACCTGAAACACCTCAAGAAAGCGAAGAACATACTCGGGGCCATATTTTTTCGAAAACACTTCTTGATGTATATGCGGAATACGGCTGGCGAGCGTAAGACCGAGACGAGCGACCAATCGTCGCTGTATAAATTCGGCGGCAAGCAGCTGAAAGACTCTCATCAGCCCCGCGAATAGCAATACTCCGCCGACCACCGAGGTTAGTACCACGACCGGCTGTATAAGAGTGCCGAATGCAACCGTATTTACGAGAGACTTGACGGCGGTCGGGAAAATTAGAGAGCAGAGACCTACTCCTGCCGCATAGATGACCACGACTGCTATGTCGTGCCACTCGCCCTTTAGGAGAGAAATAATTTGCCGAATGGCCTCGGGCGCGGTGTAAGTTTTCGCCTTGTCGGCCATAGCAAAAAATAATTCCTTAAGAGTTTAAAAACAGTATCAAAATAGCGGGTGTCAAACAATTACACTAGCCGTAATTGAACTTGCACCGAATGCGGTGACTGAGACGGAGTTGGCTAATTTTAATTCAATTCGTATGAGGCTGCAGGAGAGCAACTTAGTGGAATTGACGCCAGGGAAATCAGGGGCGGGCCGCCACTTTCGGCATTCGGCTTTAAGAATTAAGCCATTTAATTAAGGCAATTGGATAGTTACTGACAGTGAAGAGTCTAATGCTATTTCTCTGGCGCAGTGAAAATCGAATATCTGGGGGCCGTTGGTCGTGAAAAAGTAAGCAGGTGTCAGAAATTCGACCTTCTAGCTGACAATATACTAAGAGGCGCTAAATTATAGATATTGCTAGTCAGATGAAAAGTGCTAGCTATCCCACGGTGGGTATGAATTAAAACCGGAGTGAATTAAAACCGGAGTGAATTAAAACCGGAGTGAATTAAAACCGGAGTGAATTA
>CAYTAW010000396.1:0-3550 GCA_964435675.1 uncultured Bdellovibrionales bacterium | reverse complement strand
TGGGAAGCAGTAAGCGCGCAACGCATCGGGTCCCAGTATCGCACCGGATGAGTGCCAGCGCCTTCCGGGGTAGGAGAAAATGCGCGAGGCTGTGCGCGGCATTCGGCGAGCGAGAGCTTTAATAAGGATCCGGGAGGAAGTTTGTAGACACCATCGTAAATGGATAGCGGTGCGGGCACACGGCCAAATTGGAGGTAGTACTGCAGCGCCTCCCGATTAATCTTCAGCGAATGGTGAGAAAACTTTTCGATGGCCTTGAGCTCCGATGCGAAGCAGAGGCGACCGTCCGTCCATCCGTAATAGAGCGGCTTTTCGCCAAGCCGATCGCGTGCCATCCACAGTTCGTGCTTTACCGTGTCCCAAATTACAAACGCAAACATTCCGGTCAATCGCTCAAGCGCATCGGGGATCCCCCAGTGCTCGATACCCGCAAGAATCACCTCAGTATCGCTTGTGCCTTTAAATTTGTAGCCGAGCAGCGAGAGTAGCTTTTTTAGCTCTGAGAAATTATATATTTCCCCATTGAACGTGATCACGTATCGGCCTGACGCTGACAGCATCGGTTGATGACCATCGTGTGATAGATCGAGAATTGCTAAGCGCCGGTGAAGAAGTGAGAGACCGGTTTCGACCGAGTCCCATTGGCCAAAGGAATCGGGTCCTCGATGGACCAGTGAATCGGACACAGAGTGTGCAATTTTTC
This sequence comes from uncultured Bdellovibrionales bacterium, assembly GCA_964435675.1. GTDB lineage: Bacteria > Bdellovibrionota_C > UBA2361 > UBA2361 > CAYTAW01 > CAYTAW01. The sequence goes on along the minus strand of CAYTAW010000396.1, from coordinate 2,847 downwards.
GGTGATCGGATTCCTCTTTCCAGAAGAATCCGGCGATGCCGCACATAAAATTTCAATCTCTGAAGATAGTTTGAAACGGGCCTGGGCGGCGTGATACGAGCCGCCATTGCCCCGCAGATGCTCCCTCATATTCTATTACCGCCCGGGGTTCAGTGATAGAAAGACAGGTGTGGCATTATTCCTCAGCGGGACATTTTTAGCCGTAAAAACGCGGTCTTGCCGTACAACAGCCCGGTATCATTGCCGATAGGCGCGCATAAAGTGCTCAAGCTAAAAACGGGCCTGGTCGAACTTAGAAGCGATAACTATTTTTGCAGTACGCCCTATTGAAACTATGAACATGTCTAAAACGTCGCTCCCGCTCGATAAAAATATCCCGATCTTAATAGTTGATCATCTTCCGATGGTAAGGCGCATGGTGAAAAATTGCTTGCGCCAGCTCGGTTTCGAAAATGTGCACGAGGCCGAAGATGGAGCCAAAGCTATCGAATGTCTCGGTAGCGAAAATTTTTCATTGGTGATTTCCGACAGTGAAATGCCCGATATGAAACCAGCGGAGCTGGTAACTCACCTCCGGAGAAAGCAAAACTCAGATGACGCGCCAGTTCTTTTTATCGCGTCGGCTACTTCGAAGAATACCAAACCCGTCAATTATGACCATACCGGCGTAATTGTTAAGCCATTTACCGCGCAGCAGATAGGCGCAAAATTGGCGTCGATGCTTGGCGCGGAGAAATAGTTTATTTCTCGCTCTCCGCTACTATTTCTACCGCTATTACGTATTAATTTACTGCCGCTACAAAACGGGATGTAATTGATTATTGCTTTGACTGACGGCCCTCATTGAGGTTGCGGCAGAAAGTGAGTTATTTCACATCCATCGGTCGCAGCTGAGGTTTATACTCGCGCACTTGCTGCTTCGACGCGTTCGATGAGCCCGATAAATCGAAAGACGTAAAGATCCCGTACGCTATCAAGGCAATGCCGATGATAAGACCAATTTTTGTAGGTGATACTGGGCGGCGGTTGTCATAATCAAACTCGGAATCCGCAGATTTTTTATCCGCTTTTCCCGCTGACTTCGAGCCTGATTTGTCGAGACTCGAATTGTGCTCTCTCGAATATCCCGCCGACGAGTTTGCAAGGCTTGTCGGCTGCTGAAGGGTCGTGTTGAAAGAGGCAGGCGAAAAACTGCCGCTTGAATCAAATCTGTTGCTCATATACTTCGATGCTCCTTAACCCCTCTTCGTGCTTTTATGGGCTAATGCTTCAGAAAACATTCCGAAGTGTAGAAAGGGTCTTAGTTGCTAAGCTAACCAATTGAATTCATTGAGGTGAGTCGGGGAGGGCGGTAACCCTTTATGTGCTGAAAAACTACTGCGCGCCGGTCGCCACAAAAACGTTAATGTTGTTGTCAGTTACGGCGTTTATCAGCGTAATGACCTCATCAATCGCGTGTAAAGGGCGGCTATTAGCACCATAGCGCGCCGCAAATAACGCTGATGCGGAGGCGCCTTCGGCAAAGAGCGCCTTTAGGGTTTCGTCGCAGCGCAAGTATTTCGGCCGTTCCTTGGCATTGAACTCCGAAACTTTAGCCATGAAGCCGGTGCTTAAGGCATACTTCATTCGATCTTCGAATTCGTTTTCCAGATAAACTTTCCAAAACGACTTCATTACTGGGCACACGGTCACGTTGTTGAGTTTAGAGTTTACCAGGTCAATTTCTAGCAGTGCCTCTAGAATTGATGGGCAAACGCCTTTTTTCTCCGAGCAAAATAGATACAGCCCCGCTAGATACTGAATTGAGTGGGCATCGGGGATGATCAACTTCCGACCACTCCGTGATGCCTCCTGAAGTTGTCCCTTGAGATTCTTGAAGTAGGCGAGCGTCTCTCGCTGAGTCTCTAGGTATGGATCTCGTTTTTCTGACTGTGTATCAATTGCGATCTCGCCGCTTGTTTTCTTTCCGGAGTCGGAAAGATCGGGGTCTTGCGCTGCGATCATGGGCGCGCTGACAGCCATCGTGATCCCGAGCAGTATGTGCGAAATCAGCTGAAATTTATAATGAAAACGGCTTGTATTCCCGAAGCCTTGCCCGCTTTTTCCGATCATTGTATATGCAAAACCTTGAATTTATGTTCTCTTATCCCCAGGCAGCCCAGGTAGTTAGGAATGCCGCAGGAGATAATACCCCTATGAATTCTGATGCAGTGAACGATTGTCAAGGTGCATCGAGCGCCGCGGCGATGGAAAGAGATCCCTGGAAGCGTATACCGTTCGTATTAGTGCATCTTTCGATTATACTGCTGTTTTGGACTGGGGTAAGTCCGGTAGCACTGGGCGTTTGTTTCTTTCTCTATGTTTTGCGCATGTTCGCAATCACCGGCGGGTACCACCGGTATTTCTCGCACCGATCTTATAAAACGTCCCGGCTTTTTCAATTTATTCTTGCTTTTTTGGGTGCGACAGCTGCGCAGCGTGGTCCGCTATGGTGGGCATCTCACCATCGTCATCATCACCGCCATTCCGATACTGAAGAGGATATTCATCCACCAAAGATTTACGGATTTTGGTGGTCGCATGTTGGTTGGGTGCTAAGCACCGAATATCTCCGCCCCCGCTTGGAACTAATGCGCGACTTTTTAAAATTTCCGGAAATTGTTTGGCTTGATAAGTTCCATCTGATCGCGCCGATAGCTCTGGGAGTCACCACTTATTATTTCGGCGCATTTCTCGGCGCTCAATATCCGGAACTTCATACAAACGGATTACAAATGTTAATCTGCGGATTTTTCTTGAGCACGGTCCTGCTTTACCATGGAACATTTGCGGTCAATTCCTGGGGGC
>CAYTAW010000395.1:0-3557 GCA_964435675.1 uncultured Bdellovibrionales bacterium | reverse complement strand
CTCCGGCATCGACGGACGATACTGTATTGATTTTGGAACTTTGCTAGCGCAGATGCACGGCTTAAAAATGCTCTTATTAAATTCTTTACATTTAGCCTCGGGAAAACGTGCTGCCCGGCGCCCGTCCGCGAAAACTGAGGTCGTAGAAAGCAGTACGACAACAACAATCAGCGCGCTGAATGATACAAGTCTTTTAAACATTTTTGCCCCCCAAAAAAAGCCTGGGGAAGCCTACCATTGCCATTATAAAAGAAAAAGATCAGGGGTTTAATGAACAAATAGTCGTCCGAATGCGATATACCGGAACCCCAGCCCGATAGGCGAATTCGACGCGGGTGTATGATTACTGCAAAATAGTGGTCGCGATGGACCTTCATGCCACATCTGTTTACTGTTGAGTTGCGCTGTGAATTAATTCTGCGCCTCCTGGAACTTTTGTCTTTTCCCGTACGACTTACCAGCTTACTATGAGAGCGTGCGCGAGTTACGCGCGATTTGAAGTAATGACAAAAGATCCCCATTCGCTTATCCGCCAATGCCTAACGCTGATGATTCAGCCGATCAGCGCCTTCTGCGTTTCACGAGGTGTTCATTTCCAAGATTTTCTCGAAATCGCCAAGAAGAGTTTTGTTCGAGCCGCGGAAATTAAACTGCGCAATGATACTCGCAGCGATCCGTCGACAAGCCGATTGAGTGTGATGACCGGCCTGCAGCGTCCGGAAATAGTGCGCCTGCGCAGCGAAGAGAGTGCACGTTCGTCGCGTGATTTCATCACCAGAATTATTGGACAGTGGTCGGCCGATAAACGATTTCTTGATCGCCGCCGACTTCCCCGCCCGCTGACCATCAGCGGACGGGGAAGTGATTTTCGCCGCCTCGTGCAAACCGTCAGCAAGGATCTGAATCCCCATACGGTGCGCTTCGAGCTCGAGCGTCTGGGCCTAATTCACGAAGTAGATGGATTAGTGCGCCTTACCCAGCCAGTATACTTATCAACCGGAGATGTGGCAGAGACGTTGCAAATAGCCGCCGAAGACGTTCGCGATCTTCTCGCCGCCTCGGAAGAAAATGCCTTCGCGTCGAGCATGACTCCAAACCTCCATGCGCGCACTCAATATGACAACATTCCCGACGACTTGGTACCGGATATTAAAAAGTGGTGTCTCGAATTGGGCCGTGAAATTCATTTGCGCGTTCGCGAGTATTTGGCGCAAAAGGACCTTGATATCAATCCAGCTCAACCTGGTGTAGGCAGAAATCGGGTCGTCCTCGGCACATTCAGTCGTGTGGAATCCTTAACGCATCGAAACGAGGACCAGTAAAGTGGCGGCGCTGTCTGGCCTGAAACTGCGCAGTGTGCGCTCTTGGGCCGCGAGCCTTAGATGTTGTGGTTTGTCATGGATCATTTTACTTCTTGCGTCGTGCGGCGGCGGGACATCGGGGTCAGGCCTCAAGACCTATCAAGGCAGAGTTATCACTCCTTTCAATGAAGCGCTTTCCGAGGTTGCGGTGACCATCGAGGACACCGGCGATTCATCGGTTACTGACGTGAACGGCAGATTCTCCATCAAGTCGAACGCAGCTGGCGCGACAGTGCGCTTCCTTCTGGAATCACCGGACTTCACAACAAGATTCACGCTGATTGATATTCCTGACGAGAGCTCGCGCATCGGAATGCGCGTTACCGTTAATCCACAGACAAATGAAACGACTGTAAAAAATCTGAGCGTCCGCACGTGGATGGCGGGTTATTGCGAACCCTTCTTCGAAAGTCGCGAGGTGATTAGGCAAATAAAAAATGTGCCCGACGGAACTGAATGCTCCCTGAACGTGCGCGTTCTCCGTGACGGACAGCCTGTCGCCGATCTTCCGATTGCCCTTCAGTATTCTTCGTGCGAGCCCGGTTCGTCGTGGCAGCTACTCCGAGAGTCACGCACCGGCACAGGCAACCATCAAGGCGCAGCTGAGCTTAATTTCGGATTTATCGATTCGAGCGAATTTTGCCGCTATCGCGTAATCGCGCCATACAACGGCCCCAATACTCCCGGCGTGCCCTATCCAATTGATACCTTTACCGAACAAGAGTTTTTCGGGCGCGTTCAGCGCCGATAACTCCCTCCGCTGACTACGAATATTTCCTAAATTTAAGTGTGCCAGATTATTAAGAGCCCGCACCATCGGGTCGATACTATATGACGCAGAAATAAAGTGGTCAGTCATGTCTCAGCGGCTAGTCGTTGCAGGCATGAAAATGGAGAACTCAAAAGGATTTACAGTGTTCGAACTGCTCGTGGTCATGGCGTTGATGGGTTTACTCGCTGCCATAGCCGTTCCCAATGTTTCCGCAACGCGCAATCAAATGGGAGTGAGTCAAGCGGTTCACGCGGTGGCTCAAACACTCGGGGAGGTGCGGGCTGAAGCGGTGCGCACGAAAGGACAAGCGCTGGTAACATTTTCATCGACGGGATTTACCTGGGATCTGTATAACGACGGAAGCATTGACGGCACCTATCGCTTACCAAAAGGTGTAACATGGAGCGGGGGCGTGCCAAGCACCGTTACTTTTGACGGCCTCGGACTGATCAGACCTATTTCTTCCACTATCCGCAGCTTCACCATGAAGGGCGGACAATACAGCGACACGGTCTATTTGAACAAGAACGGCTATATCTATTTATGAGCAGCATACACAAACAGCAAGGTTTCGCGCTGGTCGAGAACTTGGTGGCAATCGCCCTTCTCGGCATCGCCCTGGCAGGCTCCGTTTCTCTCTTTAGTAATACAATTTCCTCGAACAAAGCCTCGCGCACTTATGCGTCGCTAATCTCCGAGGTGCAGGATGTGGTCGATCAATACCGCGAAGAACCGTTCAACACACTGATAGCGCGATTAGGCTCAAACATTTCGACGATCAGCAACGGCGCTCAAGCAACCGAATCGTTTACGTCGTCCCGTTCCCGGGCAACGTTTACCTCCACCTTGACGGCCATCCGGTCGCGCAGTGAGGGGGCACCAGAAGCCGTGCGATTGAACGTTTCTGCCGTGCAGCGCCGCAACAAACTCGGCAATCACACGTACTCGTTTGAAACGATAATAGCAAACGTCAAGAGGTAGTAGATGAGTCGCGTACGCAGCCAACGAGGGTTCACTCTTGCCGAACTGATGGTGAGCCTTTCGCTTTTTGGTATCGTGGGTTTTAGCATTTCAGGTTTTATGGTCGATACGATGCGGCGAACATCGCTTGAAAATCGCATCTCACTCGCCACCCAGGAGGCGCAAAATGCGCTGCAGCTGATGATTGCCGAAATGCGGCTCAGTGCGCAGATTTCTCCCTATCTTCCTGGAACAGACGTATCATTGACGAATTGCACTTCATCGAGAACGGTTACGCCGAAATGAGCCTGGAAAAGCTCGCGCACCCGGGCTTGGGAGATATTGAAAGGCGGGCCTTGCATTTCATCGGGGTTGTAGTCCAGTCCGACGAGCAACACCTTCGCGGACAACAGCGCGAGGCCGAGAAGCACGGCATGGTTTTTCCCCTGGATCTCGGCGCGCGC
>CAYTAW010000394.1:0-3567 GCA_964435675.1 uncultured Bdellovibrionales bacterium | reverse complement strand
GCGCCGCGCGAACTCACCGTCGGTTTTGACGATTCGGAATTCAATGATCTCGTCCGGTCGGTCAGTAAAGAGTTAAATCCGGCATCAGTGCTCTTCGATCTCGAGCGCACCGGCGTCGCGGCTTCCCGGGGTGGGAAAATCTATCTAAAGAAGGGCGCCTACTCACCTCCGCAAAATTTTGAGGCCGGTGTTGAGATCCTCGGAGCCGATATCAACGATCTAATAGTTGCAGTCGAGGAGAACCTTACCAAAGACGATGAGAAAAATTTACACGCGCGCACCGTTTTCGACGCGCTTCGCAGCGACGTTGTAGGCGAATTAAAGCGCTGGGTGCGCGTTGAAGGACACGAGTTTCACCGCCGCGTGCGCGAGAAGTTCTCTCAGTACGATCAGGATATCAATCCTGATATAGGCTATCAGGGCGGAAAGGCGCGGATTATCGTCGGTTCTTTTAGTAGATTCGATCAGGAGTAAAGATGAGCAGCCGTTGGTTCAATGCATTGACTATCCTGATTATCGCGCTGTTTCTACTATTAACTACCGCCTGCGGCGGCGGCACAACCGGCAGCGATGGCGGCGGCGATCTCCGTCTCTCAGGAATTATTCGTGACACCAACGGCACCCCGCTTGCAAACACACTCATCACACTGGAAGAAACGGGAGACAGTGCAGAGAGCGACCAGTCCGGCAATTTCCTCTTAGTAACCGATGCTGTCTCCGAAGGACATTTGCTGCTCGAAGGAAGCGCCGACGGCGATTCCTTTAGTGCACGCACAGAAACCATCGATCTAACGAAACCTGACGAGCTCATCGATATCGAAATTTCCGTAAGCGTCGAGAGCGGGCAGGCTGAGATCAAAGATGTAACGGTTGTTCCCGTTACCCCAGCGCCAAATATCACGCCGACACCGCAGCAAAATATTTCCAGCACGATCTCGGGTAATATCGTCTATGCCGACGGTTCTCCCGTTTTCGGCGCAAAGGTCTCAATTCCCGCGCAGCGCCGAAACGATACTTCTGACAAATTCGGCAAGTTCACCATTACGTTTGCCGGTGGGGACGATCTATTGGAACTTTTGGTCGCCTTGGAAAAATCATCAACACGCATTCGTATCAAGGGTATCCCGCCGAGCGCTGTAAATATTTCGCTGCAAATCCGCCTCTTAGATAACCAGAGCGAGATTAGCGCGCAGTCTGCCGGCGAACTCGAGAAGCAGGTAAAGTACTCGATTAGTCGGAAATAGCGTGTCGCCAAAGCAGTTGACCTAAAAAAGAGAACTGCCTCGCATAATGAGCAACATACTTACAGAACGATACGCTTGAGCCGCTACTAACCTCGACACTAGACTAAATTCATTGATTTTAAGGCTAAATCGCAGTGTTCTGTATCATGCCGCCGGCGATTATTTGCTTCTGTATAGATACAATCGGTTCTTTAGCGTTACGAAATCCACTACAATATCCTCAGGAGTTCTGCTCTGAATTTACCGGAGGATAGCTTTTACTCTCCCTCGCAGCATCCTCTTCTAGTATCTCTATTTGGATAAATAGTTAGATATCATGACGGGCACAGAAGGCCGCCGTTTCGAAGGCGAATCACTATCGAACGATATTCAGCGCACCGCCGCCGAATACTGGGAGTCTTTCAAAAAACAGAGCGCCGATCCCGAACTCGAAAAACGAATCTTAGATTTTCTTGATAAAAATAAAGCGAGCTTTTTAGATTTTTATCTCGCTGCACGATTCTCGAACTCGCCCTCTGCCGATTACATTTTGAGCTGTATTTTGCTCATGAAACAAACCTTCAGCGAGACAAAACTCTACGCCGCCTCATTCGATGTTTGGAAAATTCTTTTCGAGCACGTTATTTATGAATATCCGGACGGCGTACTTTCTCTGCACAAACCGCACTCGATGAATACAGAGGGTAAAATTACCACTCAATTCAACAACATTTCGATTACCGGTAGCAAAGCGTTCGTCGCTAAAGCGCTCGCGATGCTTTCACACGTAAGAGCCACGAATTCAAAGCGGCTCGAAGAGATTGAGAAGCGTAGAGCTGGAATTAGCGAGGGCAGCCCGCCAGGCAATCTCTCGTTAAGCGACCTTCAGTAACCCTAAGCTATTGATTGCTTATGTAATCTAATTTTTGACTATCGTGACGTCGCGTGTATCATACTCATATGGAACCTACCGTTGCTACCCCAAACCAAACACTCGAAGCGGTGCGTGATTTTGCAACCCGCATGCAACCCGACATCTTTTTGTTTGGCGATGAAGCTTTTGGCCGTTTCCTTGTCTCCCCACATATCGTCTTTAACCGGGATAATCCACATTTCGAATATTCAACCGAAGATGGGCTCTACGTAAAAGTAGATCTCGATATGACTCGTGATAAGACCCAAGTAGGGTCGATAGCGGTTTTGATGGACGGGAATTGGTGGAGTGTTGACCCGTACAATATTATCTGCAAAACGAACCCAGATCATGAACGTGAAATAAATTTTCCCGCCTTCGAATTACGGTGGATACATCACGATCGCGAGCCGGAGCGGAAAGGTACACTTGAGTATGTTTCATTTAGGGCTGCCCATAACGAAGGCGTCTTTTATAGCTACTTAGGCAATGAAGAAAAGCGTCATATATACAATTTGGATCCAGAGAAATACCCTGTTCCCGAAAGTCTAATTGGCGCGACCGAGCTACAGGGTAGAAAGCTAGGTTGGAAAATCGACACCAACGCCATGGAACTAGAAATCATTCAGCGCTCAGCTATCTATGAATTTATGGCGTCGGTGCCATTTCGGGATGGAACGTGGCCTGAGGATCCGGCGGGTCAAGAGTAGCTTCGATCTAACCCGCATTATTTAGATATCAGATAAAAAGAATAACTTAAATTTAGAGAAAATCAGACGATGGGTTTCAGGCTCTTAATTTTGAAATCTCCGAACGACCTCTGTATCAACGTCTGACTTCAGAGTCGCACATTTAAATATATAAATTCTTTTTTGCCCTGAGGATTCTAAAAAGATCCGACAGCTAAAATCTACACCTTCAGAGCGTCGCCAAAAAATTTATTGCCTTTTGACCGTAGATTGCGTTTATCTGCATTTTTTCAAAAAAGCGATAGTACGCTCTTACTGTCTCCTCTAGATATAAATATAAAACCCCACCAAATAGTTCGATCAGCACTAATTCCTCATCATAAACATGAAAACTGGATAATGCGATTTCGCCTCTCCACTCATTGGAAAAGGGAATAATTCCAATTGAAACGTTACCACTAGAGATCAAGGTAGAAATTGACTCGTATTGTTTTTTCATCACTTTCAAAGTGGCAATTCGATTCTGCAGAGCTCCTTCGTGAAGTAAAAAATGAAATCTTTTCTCGGAATTAAGCAAGGCCTCTTGCCGCTCAATTCGCCCAGAAATTGCTTTCTTTATATCTCCTTTCGTTACGTGACGATCAGAATATGATTCAGTTGCAAAGATTGCCTCCATATATTCGGGGGTTTGAAGAAGGCCAGGAATAATAGAAAGTTGATAAGCTTTAATAAGTTTAAGGAA
>CAYTAW010000393.1:0-3576 GCA_964435675.1 uncultured Bdellovibrionales bacterium | reverse complement strand
AGAGCTTTTCGTTGTCATTCATACTATTCTTTAATGATACTATGAAATACAGAGAGAGAACAGGGCGTTGAGGGGATGACTTTTGGAGGCGAAAGTCTAGGGGCCCGGCAGTCGGATACTGCATACAGCAGTCAGTAAACAGCTCTATTTTGAACGATCGTAGGAGAGCTGACTGCGGAAGGCCGATTGCGGGGGCTTAATGCCTCTTTGCCGGTGTACGTTTCGATAACAACCTTGGCGCGATCTCTCCATTGATCTATTCTCTTTCCACTTATGATTGGTTATGCAGCAGCTCTTTTGAGCGCCATTTTTGGAAGCGCAAAAGATTTAGTTAGCAAAAAGCTTGCATTTACCGTAGACGGCACGACATCGGCATTCGCTTCATTCGTGTACGCGCTTCCGTACTATCTCATATGCATGGCGGTGCTCTCGTGCATGGGGGTCGAGTGGTGGCGCCACAGCGGCGATTTTTTGCTATTTGTTTTTCTGCGCAGTCTTAGCGATACCTTGGCCGAGACATCGAAGATGTATGCGCTGAGCCATGCCGATATTTCGCTCCTGTCGTGTGTCTTCGCTATTTATCCGTTGATGCTATTGATTATCTCGCCGCTGGTAACCGGCGATCCGTTATCCTTTCCTCATTATTTCGCGATTGGATGCATAGTAGCCGGAAGCCTCATTTTGGCCGTGAGAAGGGATATGCACGTGCTCAAAAGTCAGAGCAAAGGGATCGGTATCGGATTGATTTCGGGTGTCTGCTTTGCGCTCAATACCTGCTTTGACCGACTTGCGGCGCAGCAATCTTCAGCCGTTTTTTCTGGTTTTGCGATGACGGTACTAGCGGCGCTGTTTATTCTGCCGTTTATGTTTAAAGCGCAGCGCACGCGCGACATGAAAGAGAATTACAAAGGATTTTTGCTGCGCGGTTTTTTCGAGGCAGCATTCATGATCTGCCGTCTCTGGGCGCTGCAATATTACTCGGGGCCTTTCGTGGTCGCGATCCAGCGCCTTTCTTTCGTATTTTCAATTATTGGCGGACGGATAGCCTTCAAAGAGCAGGATTTTACGCGCAGGATATTGGCCGGATTAATGGCGCTCTTAGGCGTGGTGGTAATGCTCTATTACGGCGAGTAACCTCTGCAGTTTAGTCTCGCAAGTCGACGAATTCGAAATCCAAGCGCTCAGGATTGTTCGCCCACGCGAGCGTGCGCTGATGGTGATCGACGACTCCTGTAAGATTATTCAGCGCAGCCGGAAAATATTTCCATTTCTCTGACAGTGAAGGCTCAATCTGGCGATACAATTCAATCGGTATATCGAGTGCTCGAACGACGGTAATGCAGGTCGTGTTGCGCTCACGCTCCGTATGCGCTTCGACACCGAGTGGAACGAGCGACTGACGGAGCGGCTTCCACTCATCGGCGGAGATGAAATCAATTTCTCTTTCGAGCCGGCTTTGCGCGGCGTCCATCATGTCCTTGCCCGGCGTTATGGTTATTGCGACGCCGGGGATATTGAATTCACCTTGCCAGCCTTGTTCCTGACTGCCGCGTTGGCGCAGAAGAAAGCCTGCGACTCCGTTCTCGTCGACGACTCGTGGTATAGTTTCCAAGCACGTATATTGACCAGCAATCCCCAAAATTAGCGGCAAGACTTCGAGCGGAACAAATCCGGAGTGCTCATCGCGGTGCGCAATGACGCGATTCATGATCGCCGCGAGCACGGGGCCTAATTCGCGAAGCGGAACCTCTTCGACGGCTTTTACTGCAGTGGTGACTAAATTTTCTACACTCATAATGAACAGCGGAAGACTTAGAAATTATAGCGATAACCACTCGCTAGTCAAAATTTACAGGTGAAAACGGGAAGGCAGTTCCTAGAACTAGCTGACTGCTGAAAGCCGACTGCCGTATGCCGACTGCGGGGGCATGCTACCGAGCTTTGGTCAGTAATAAATTGTACTTATTGTAAATCAACCAACTCGAACGGCAGGCGAGTCGTGCGATTTACCCAAGCCAACGTTTGGTGGTGATGTGGTATGATATCTTCGTGATTAATCGACGCAGCGGGGAAAGAACACCACTCTTTTCCGAGTAGTGGCTGAATTTTGTGATAGTCAGAAAGCGGGAGATCGAGTGCGCTGACGAGCGAGAACGCGTTGCAACTCCGTTCCGGTTCTGAATGAATTTGGCAGCCGATTGGTTTTAGATTGCCGCGTTGGTCTTCCTATGAATCTGCGGAAAAAAATCAATTTCTTTTTCGAGGCGCTGCTGCGCTGCCGCCATCGAGTCGCTGGTCTTTCTCGGAACGACTATTACCCCCGGTATATGATATTGGCTCTGCCATCCATGCTCGCCCGCGCCGCGCTGACGGAGCAGGTAGCCTACGGTTTGCTCACCCTCGACCATACGCGGTACTGCTTCGAGCGCCGTATACCGACCAGCGATGCCGAGCATCAGCGGAAATACCGAAAGAGGGATAAAGCCGTTGTGCGCGTCGCGGTGATCGGTTACGCGTTTCATCAACGCAGAAAGCACTGGCCCTAGCTGTTCCAGTGGAGCATCGCGGACGACATCTGCCGCTGAATGAATTGGTGAATAAATGCGCATGGGTGTGTCAGATTATAGGTATACCTCATGAATTCTAAATGAGCGGCTGAGGTCGTCAAACTATCGCGTTTTAAGCTGCGAAATGCGGCGGCATGAGGACTCTGAAAGCCCGTAACACGCCATAATGAGGCGATCGAGTTCGCTATTTTCGGAAGGTCTTTTATCGGCTGCGCACGATTGGTAAGCCTCGCTCAGAGAGTTGATGGAGCGTCCGAACTGATTGGGAATCGGGAACTCATTTAGATCGCGCACAACTACCTTTGGAAATTTTGTGCGCTGCGACTTTCTTCCCCGGTGCAGAAACCAATAACTTGCGAGGGGTGAGTTAAGTATCAGTGCAAGCGCTTGCAGCGCTGATTCGCTGTCCGGTTTGATCGCGTGGATGTGAAGAAGGGAGCGATTGTATGCGAAGGGAGCAGCGCAATACGCGGCGGAAATGAGCTGAGCGCCCCGTCCCAAAATCTCGCGCACGATGACACGCGGTGCTGTGTATCTTTCCCGAGGATGAAACTCCGCCATCCAGGCGCCGTAATGCAAATATTCTCCGCTCCATGATATTTTAAATCGCGTGACGTCGCGCCCCTCGAGATAGGGAATGCAATCATCATTTATTGCTTCGCGAAGGTGAAAGGGATGATCGCGTACGATTTCTTTCGTCTGCTTCGGCTCGCCGCGCCCGACGCCATATACTTGCAGCGCAATCGAAGCGCGAAACAGAGAATCGGCTGAGCCCAGGGGAATTGAATTATACTCGATTTTCGCCAACGTTCGCGCATCGTCATCCGAGCTGCGAATCGAAATTCGCCGCGATGGATCTCGCAGCACTGCGCTGCGCTCGATTTGGGATGATCTGACTGCGTGCGAGGATTTATCATCGGCGAATGTGCGCACTGAGATGGCAGCGTGGTTAGCGTTTTTCTTGGCAAGAAAGGTCACGACTTCGACGCCCAGCGATCCGAATGGAGAA
>CAYTAW010000392.1:0-3588 GCA_964435675.1 uncultured Bdellovibrionales bacterium | reverse complement strand
CACCAAACGATGAAACTCGCTATTAGATCCCTCGAGAGAGAGAACGCGCGGTTTACCGTTTTTTGCGGAAAATTTCGGATGACTTTCCCAGGCGGCAATGATGCGGCTTAGCACGTGAGTTGTTTGACGAGCCGGTTCGTTATCTTGGATAAGTCGCTGCACATCCCGGCGATGAAGCCCAGTTGCAATGCTGAGCCGCGACACATTAGGCGTATTTCCTGATATCCGAATTGACTCACCAGCGGCATCGATGAACGCTCTTTTAAGCGCTTCAATCGCTTGCTGGATCCCGACGGTATTGCGCAGACAAAAACGCGCCAACGGGTTGCAGAGCGCCCGAACGACAGTCAAAGCAGTTTGAGGACCGACGCTCATAATAAATGTGCCTTTTACACATTAGTTTAGCGATTAGAATAGCCGTCGTCAAATAGCCTCGATCGGTTGAGATTCGGTGTTCCTTTCATCCAAATGTCGGCTAAGTACTTGAAAGCATTACTGTGAATTTGCGGATTCGAGGTCAAGTTTTTGAACGTCCTGCCCGACTTTTAATTTCGGGACCTTACGTTATTCGGGGGAAGCTATGAATAGAATCCGGCAGGCCTGTTTCCTGACCTTATTCGCGGTGCTTTCGAGCGCGTGCAGTTACGTCGACCAAAATCTCGGCCCAGTTTCGTCATACGATCTGCTCTCCGCGGGTAGTGATGCGTATAAGGCCGCTAGTCTCAACGACGTAGAAGCCGCTAAGTTGGCACGAGAAGTAGCGCTTGAAGCCGATCGTAACAATAAGATTGCCGATTCGTCGAGTATTTATACGCGACGTTTGGCGAAGATGATCATTCCGCATCTGTCTGAAGACGGATTGAAACTTAATTACAAGATCTACGTGGATGAAGAGATTAATGCGTTTTCGCTTGCTGATGGAAGCATTCGAATAAATAGCGGTCTGATGGATCTTTTGAATGATCGCGAGCTGCTGGCGGTAATCGGTCACGAAATAGGGCATATTAAGCTGGGGCATTCGCGCGCGCAGCTCCAGCGCACGTATGCCGCATCAGCCGCGCTTAAAACCGCGAGCTCCAGCATTCGTTCGGGAATGGATGCTACGGCGGCGGGAGTCGTCGGTGCTCTCGGCGCCAGCGCTTTGGCGGACCTTGCCTCTGACGTAATACAAGCTCAGTTTTCGCAGTCTGATGAAACAGAGGCGGATGAATACGCGGTGGAATTCTTGCGCCGTCACAATTATGAGCCACGCTCGCTGGTCGTCGCGCTTTCTAAATTCCGTGACATGGAGAATGAGAGCGACGCAAATACGCTTGCGCAGCTATTTTCGAGCCACCCCGCCTCGGGCGATCGTATCGAACACGTCGAGCAAATCTTGGCTGAGAATATTCATCCGGCGCCAAAGGTCCAGCTCGCGGCGATTGAAGAGCCGGATGCGGTTACGCCGCGCGTTGAGAAGGCTCAGAAAGAGTCTGTTCCTTTGAAAGCTCCGGCCGCTAAACCGCAAACTCAAATGGCGCGAAATCGCGAGTCGCATAAGGCTCAGAATGGGGAGCCGACCCCGCCGCCAGCGCCTATGCTCGCTCCGGTAGAAGAAGAGACGAGCGCGTCACCGGAAGCTGGTTGGTATATACAGCTTGCGGCATTTCCAGAACAAACCTCTGCAAACGATATGAAGGCTGCGCTTCACGAGCGCAACGTTGAGGCCAAGATTCAATCGACTTTAGTTAAGGGGGCGGAGTATCAACGTGTGCTTGTCGGGCCATTCCCAACGCGCAAAAGTGCAGATGCGCGAGTGGATGAGGTGGCTTCTCATGGGATTTTTGAGGGTGAGCCGTTTATTCGGCATTTGCCGAAATAGGGGCTCGGGGAGCAGCGGGTCGAAATTTTGAACCGTTATTTAGATTCATTTTTTTATCGCATTATTTTTTTTGAGTGAGGGTGCTCAGTAACGGTCGCCTTCGATGATCCTTGCGCAGACTACCGCGGCCCTTTACTTGCTACCGTAGGTATAAAGTGAAAACCCGCCTTGGAGGGGGCGGGTTTTCGGGTTTTTAATTGTTGGGGGACGAAATTTGTTACGCTTGGAACTGCTGCTTGCGTCCGAAGACTACCGTGCTGCAATCTACTATCACACCGCCTTCTTTCTGAGTAACGGTTGATACGAAAATTCCGGGCTCGAAAGCGCGCTGCTTCAAAATCTCAATCTTATCATTATCTGGGATAGCCATGTTGGCGGTGATTGAGAAGTTCAGTTCGACTACTACGCTTCCTGGCGCATCGCTGATAAACTTAGTAATCATTCCGTAAATCGGGTAGGTCTGGCCAATTTCAACTTCGCCGCTACTAACCTCAAGGCCGAACTTTTCGAAGAAGTTTTGGTCGCCGTTTTGATTTTCGTTTTCCATTTTGCTACCTCAGCATTGTCACACATTGTACCCCCCTATCCGGAGGAGGAGAAGTCTTGCTTCAGCTCAATGTGAAACGTTATTTGGCGATAGTAAGTCCCTGATTTAACTAACTATATATCTATTTAGGTGACGGTTGGGTGATAAAGTCCGGCGGCCGCAAAGGTAACGGCGCAGTCGCTTTGGTAGTCCACTGCCTGCTGATAGTCGAATATTTTAGCCTCCAGCTGCCAGCCGAGACGCTCGCAAGCATCGAGAATAGTGTACATAGTCGGGAAGCCGCAGATTTTCCGTTGATCGTTATCCTCGGCTATGTGCGCGAAGAGCGCTTTCTTATCTTGTTTGGCAATCGCATCTAAATAGATGCGGTCACGCTCGGCAATCGTGCGCATACCCTCTGGGCTCAGTGATCCTTCGTCTCCAAAGTGACGGCCAACGTGAGCCATGTCGACGCCCGCGATAAACGCAACACTCTTCCCTGCGCGGGTTGTTTCCAAAATCGTATCAACCAGCGCCGCAACGAATTGATCATATTCGGGGACTGATTGCGGATCATTTCCTGACGCAAGGATAGCGTGAAAACCGCCGACGAGAATTGGCACAATTTTAGCGTCGGGCTTTAAGCGCGAGAGGAAGGGGAGCTGGAGCTCGAGCGAGTGCTCACGCCGGTGCAGGAGTTCGTCCGCGAAACTGCGCTGGTATCCGTAACGCTGGGCGAGATTCTCGACGAAATCATGGGCGCATGGAACTGGGCCGAGCGGCGTGACGAAATCCTTTTTTGTTAGGTGAAATAGTAGCGAGCTATACTGATGCGCGGTTCCCATTAGTACATAGAGATCGGCGTGGCCACCGCGCATCTGTTGATAGGCGCGACCGTAGCAGCTTCCACCGCGCCGGTAGTCGATGTGCGGAGAGACGAGCACGGCAAGCGCGCCACGCTGTGTTTCCCTCTCAAATCCCGGCAGCGGCGCGCTCTCCAGATATCCGTCTACATTGCGGCGCAAATCGGCCGGCATGTTAGAATAGGCTCCGCCCGCCATTGCTGCGGGGCGCACCGGTAAATTGAGAAAGTCGATCTTTACCTTTTCTTGCGCCGAGAAGAAGCGATCGTTCGCTAAAAATAAGTGGGTATCGAGCACGCTAATCAACTCATCGAGCAACGGCTTGGTCACCCCGTATG
>CAYTAW010000391.1:0-3610 GCA_964435675.1 uncultured Bdellovibrionales bacterium | reverse complement strand
GTGCTCGAGAGACTGTAGGCGAGCACGTTAGCGCCAGCGGTCGATTTTCCTTCGCCGGTTCCGACAAGCATGTACCAGCTAAAGTCGCTCGGCGCGGTGCCGCTTCCAGTTTTAATCGGAGCAACGACCGGCTCTGACCAGCTTTCGCCAGCCGAGGTTTTGTCGCTGACTTCCCATACGAGTGTTGGGCTAGAGCGATTGCTTATGTCAAGGACGGTCCAGGTCGAACCTCCGCCGCCTAATCCGAACATGGCGTAGGTGCGCCATGCTCCATTCACATAGACGTCTTCGACGCCGATCTGCCCATTCACGAAATACTTGTGATACTGCGTGGCGTAGGTCGGTCGAGCGAGCATCTCGAGATATTTCAAAAGCGAGCTGGGGATGTAGGCCCAAACTTCTTGGCCTGTGTCGGCGTCGAACGCGTGGAGCATTCCATCGTTCGCCCCGACTAGCAGCAGCTTTGGCTGCGAACTTTTGCTTTGGACATAGGAATTATATCCACTCAAACTTCGGTAATTGCTCATGCGCTCGGAAACGTAAACGGGTCTTGAATAAACGATGTCGCCGAGCCGATCCACTTTTCCGTTGCCGTTACTGTCGCGCGATCGCATGCCGGTCGCGTCCGTTCCGTGAATGTAGGAGATCAAGGAAGACGCAGCGGTGTTGGAGCTCACCGTTTGAAGCGGCGTGGCTAGTAATGACGTCGATTGGCCGCCGCTGATGTATTGCTTAAATAACTCAGGACGCAGTGTGGACGCATTCGCCGTGGTAAATGCCACGGTGGTGGTCGTGCGGCCATCGCCGTCCGTATCGAGCCCGGCGATTATATTCCTCGCCGAAGTTGCGAGATTGCGATCCTCCAAGATTTCGCCGACATCGAACAATTTATAGAGAGTATCGTTAATTGAAACAAACTTATCGATCGTACCGGTCCAATTCAGCGCCTCGAAGCGCGGCCTAAAGACTTGCCCGCTCTCGCCGAATACTTCCGCGGTGGCAACGCCCGCGGCTCCGACAGCGGTAGTGATCAAATTACTGACTATTTCCTGAAGAGTATCGGAGATGTCCGTGGACGAATTGACCTGTACTGACTGACCCGAGCCGCCATTTGCGGCAAAGTGGCTGAGTAGATCGTAATTCAATCCAAGGCCCACTGCGTATGTTCGTATTACTTGAGTGCCCGTAAGCGTGGAGCTAAAATCGTTATGGTAGGCAAAATACGCCGCATCATCGAGGAATTCAGCGCAGACAGGATCGGTGCAGTTTTTATTGTTCGCGGCGCTCTCTTGGTTATCGCCGTCGTAATCGGAAATCCACGCGCCTTTGACCGAATTGTCGGTTTCCGCAGTCGGTATACCGTCAGTTAACGCGACTACGAAACTGCCGTCGCAAATCGAAGTAATGGGAGAGGTGTATTGGCAATTGGTGCAGTACGGATCGTTGTCCTTTTCGCCGTTGAAGTAGCGCAGTGTTTCGATATAGGTGGTAGTCAGCGGCGTGCTGCCCGCCCCGGTTAATTTATTTATCTCTGAAATGAGCGTTGCTGACGAGGTCCCGACGGCCGCCCGGATGCGCGGCTTCCCACCGACGGTGGAGACGCCTTGCGTATCGAAGAGCTGGTTTCCGAGCGAATCGCTCGCCCATGCGCCGACGGTGTAATTAGAACCGTTGAGCGATGCGAGTCCGAATGCCACCGTTGGATTGGCTAATATCAGCGCCTCGGCCGCGTCCTTTACGGCATCCATTCGGGTCGTCCCCGGAAGGCTCGCAAGCTGGGCGGGAGTTGCGATGTAAAAGAGCCAGCGTAGATATTCGAGACGATACAGCCCCGCTGAGAGAAAAATCGAGCGGTTATTGAAAACCACCGTTCCGCCTGAGGTCGAATAGAGGGTGGTGGAGTAGGGGATGATATCACCGGCACTGTCAATTTTCGGCCAATAGGAAGCCCAATTTACCCTCGTTTCCGCGAAGTCGTTTTGGCGGTAGTCAGCATACAGGAATTCATTGCCGGAAGAGTCGGTAATATAGGTCGCTCCCGTCTTAGCCAAATTGGCTACGGTAAATACGTTGCTGCCGATAACCGAGCCGTTGCCGTAGAGTTTTAACGAGTTAATACCTGTCCTTGGTGTTGACGAGCCTCCCGGGCAGTTGACGGTTGAGCCCGCGCTGTTCATGCACGATGAGCCAACAACAGCGGGAATGGTTGATGCTTGCGAAAATTGCTTGCCGCTAAAAATGTGCGCGGATGCTCCCGATACGCTGAACATGTACCAATTAACACTGGTCAAAATGGGAACCAGAGTTTGTGTTGTCGCCGGAGCGGATGCGCCCGAGTTAAGACGGAAAATAATATCAGGAATCGTTTTGGTAGCGTCGAGCACTGCCGGATCGGTGGCGGAAAATTCAGAATGCTCGATTTCGCACATCATCGAATTCGAGTCGTCGAGCAGAAGCATTACCTTAGCATTAGCGATCTTATTGACGACGACCGGAATATCTTGGCCGAATAGCATCGCGGGGACGCACGTCAAAAACGCACACAGTGCCAATACGACTTTATTCATACGCCTAACTCACACACACAGGTAATACCGTCAGGTCGAGGGGACCTGAACAACCATTACAAGAGTAGATCGCCCAATTCTATCTCTAAGTTCACGCGTCGCAATAGCCGAAACGCGGAAGCGCACCATACCGGTTCGGGACCCGCCGCCCTTATTGTTCTCTAACCCGCCACCAAGCGAACTGGAATCAACACTCACCTCGTCAAGCCGCTCGACCTGAGACCAGCCCGAGAGTCCATTCAATACGACATCCGCTTCTGGGGGATCTTGTTCGTCGAACTGATCGGCGATGGAATAGGCTGAATCAACCAGGCTGCCATCCGATGTCAGTGGGCCAAAATTTTTAATGAGGCCGCCGCCGATTGGAAAGTAATTGCGCAGGCAACCTTTCCCAATGCAGGTCGGAATTCCATTCGATGACGCGTAGCTCGCCGGGGAGTACTCGGTATAACCATAGGGATTCGTCGCCAGCGGATTCATCTCTCTCCAAAGCTCGGGCGAAGCCGCCATCTGACTCAGCAGTTTGTGGGCGCTGCCCTCGGCTATTTGAAAGGTATCTTCGCTTGATTCTGATATTTTTATTTTTCGCACGTTGAGCTGCGAAACTTTTACGGTGATGCCTCCGACTAAGGCGAGCAGCATCACCATGAATAAAGCGAGCGGCAGGGCGTTGCCGCGCTGGGAGTCAATCCGCTGCTGCGCTCGGCTCATTAGTTGGTCCTCAACAAAACTTGGGAAGACAAAGACTGCGTGGCTTTGAAGTTAGAATTAATTTTTACCTCAACGCCGAAGCTGACGGTTACTAAATCTCCGGTTTTCGAAAAAACAGGATCAAGCGTCCCGTTTCCGTCGGCGTCGATTTGCACGATATTTGATGCCACAGTCGCGCCATTACTCGAGTCGGTGGGGTTGCCGCTCGCGGTGCACATTGTTGCGGTGGCGGTTGCCACTTCGCCTCGAATCAATTGCTTCGTGGCCGAGTCATAGCGATAGCCTACCAAATAACGCGTGAGCCCGTTTACGCCGGATGCATCGTCATGTGC
>CAYTAW010000390.1:0-3614 GCA_964435675.1 uncultured Bdellovibrionales bacterium | reverse complement strand
AGTTTGAACGAGCCGATCAGATGAAAGGTCTCCTCCGTGGAGAATATTTAGAGTATCGAGCTCAAAGGATGAATCTGCTTCCTCGATCGACTCGATGCATGCTTCAGTGCCAAATCCAGAACAGTCGATTTCTAAACCGCCGATGCCCTTCTTACTCGCAGCGGCCTTTTCGCCTTCAGCATTAACTGCCGCGCCTGGAATGGCAGCGTTATTTGAATCAACAAGACCGATTGATGTGGCAGCCTCTAAGATAGCGCCGAGTTGATCTACCTTTTTCCTAACATCGGTTTCGTACTGCTGCAGCCGCTGCTGCGCGCTGCTAAGTGACTCTAATTTAGAATTGAGCGCTTGGTTTTGCGCCTTGAATGCCTCAAGCTGATTGACCATGCGCCGGGTGTTTAAGTACGCTTTCGCGCGGCTTGCCTGCGCGCGAACGTAATCGCCCGCGATTAAAAAAAGTGCTGATGATACCGCGCTGGCAACTATTACGACGCAGACGATGTGACGCCAGGAAAGACGTACCTTCCTTACGCGGCCGTTCTTCGGAGGAACAACCCAAATGCAATAGTCGCGATTCATGGTCAACTTTCCAGCCGGGCCCTTTGCGCCCTCCTTACGCGGAGCTTGACCGACACGTAACGTATTCATCGGCCCAGACCCCACGGAAATACTCGTAAGTATCCTCTAATTATCATAGACCAAAACGGTTTTCTATCCCAACCGGGCTCGAATCAGCTGTTGTTTAAGGTAGTTAAACGATTAGAGCTGTAATTTCAATACCCTAACTAATGAATGTTCCCGAAATGCGCTGAGGAACACCCACCTACTTTGATGACAAAAGTTCCTTGGCAGACTCCCGGGATGCGGCGGTGATTTTGTAACCTGCTAACATCCTTGCGATTTCATCGATTTTTTGTTCATCGTTTAGTTCCCGAACTATACTGATCGTTCGTTTTCCAACCTGCTTTTCAACAAGTAAATGCTTGTTTGCAAGTGACGCTATTTGCGGCAAGTGGGTGATGCAAAGAACCTGCGAGTACTTACTCAACGCTTTCAACTTTTCACCAACGGCGCGAGCCACACCGCCCGAGACGCCGGCATCGATCTCGTCGAAGATCAGCACATTGATGCCGCTTCGCTCTTGCAGGACCTTCTTTAAGACGAGAAGGATTCTGGAAAGTTCACCTCCGGATGCAACTTGTCGTAGCGGCTTGAGCGGCTCGCCCTTGTTCGTTGCAATCATTAACTCAAGGGTCTCGAGCCCATGGGGTCCAAGCGGAGTCGGCGTAAACTGAGCCTTAAGTTTCGCCCCCGGCATATTTAACTCATGAATTTCCGGCTCAACTAAGCGCGAAAGCTTATCCGCGATCGAATGGCGCTTTTCAGAGAGCTGAGCAGCGATCGCATGGGCGGCAGCGTGAAGCTGCTCAACCTCTCTTCGCGCACTTTGTAATCCGTGCCCGCCATCGATTAAGGCGAGCTCGTCTTGATACTCCTTGAGCAGCGCGCAAAGACCGAGATCATCGGTGCGATATTTCCGCTGTAGCCGCGCCAACTCGGCAAGCTCACTCTCAACTTTATCGAGCGCGTGTCCATCAATATCCATCGCGCCAGCCCGATCGCTAATTTGACCGTCGAGCTCAAGAAGACCGGCGCGCACCTCTTCAACAAGTGATGTAAGCGCCCCAACCGTCTCATCATGCTGGCGAATCTTTTCAATTTCACTGCTGACGACGCGCAAAAGCGAGATCGCTCCGGGTTCGCCGCTCAACGCGTCCGAGACGCGCTGATAACTATCGAGAAGCCGCTCGGAATTTTTCATCAGCTTAACACGCTGCTCGAGCTCCGCGCGCATGCCGTCGCGCAGCGTAATTCGGGAGAGCTCCTTAATTCTATCGAGCAGCTCCTCGCGCCGCGCCTCACCTTCAAGAATACGCTTTTCCAAATCAGCTAAGCGATGCGCAGCGCCCGACCAGGCCGAATGCGCGCTCTGATACTGAGCTCGCAAGTCAGACAAGCCACCAAAGAGATCGACGATTTCGGTATGGTAGCTGCGGTCAAGAAGGCGCATTTGCTGCCCTTGCTTGCACAGCGACACGATGCGCCCAACGATCTCGGACAAAATCGACACGCTGGAGAGTTTGCCGTTGATTGTAACCTTGCCTTTTCCAGATTCAGTCACCGTTCGCGAAACGACGAGTTCGTCTCCCTGTATGTAATCAGGAAGCTCACTCCGCACTTCCGGTGGAAGCTCGCTGAGATCAAATACTGCTTGCACTTCGAGCGCCTCGCTTCCCTCTCGCACTACTTGCGCAGAAGCGCGCCCGCCGAGAATTAATTCTATCGCCTGAAGAATAATCGACTTGCCAGCGCCGGTTTCGCCGCTGATCACGTTTAGTCCCGCACCGAACGAAACGGTTTGCTCAGAGATGATAGCAAAGTTGGAAATTTGCAGGTGGCTCAGCATATTAACCGCCGCTATTACCGATACCCCAGTTAAGTTTGGCGCGAAGAATCTCAAAGTAGCTGCGGTGCGTCGAACGCACGAAACGCACCGTATACTTAGAGCGCGTTACCCGAACGACATCGCCCGTTTGAAGCGCCGTCGAAACTTGACCATCGACCGACAAATAGACGCGGCCTTCGTAGCGAGGAATGCTGACACTTAATCGAGAATCAATTTTTAAAAGCAAGGGCCGCGTCGTCAAGGAATGGGGGCAAATTGGTGTTATCAACACGAGGTCAAGACTCGGATGCGCTATTGAGCCCCCGGCCGCAAGGGAATAGGCAGTCGAACCGGTGGGCGTCGCCATGATGATGCCGTCGCCACGCATTCGCATCACGTCTTCTTCATTTACCGAAAGGTCGATATCGAGGAGCCGGTCGCGCGATCCCTTTTGAACAATCGCGTCATTGACGGCCTGAGATGAAAACACACACTGACCATCACGATAGACCTCCGCCCAGAGCATGCTGCGCTCGGCATAATGCGCCTTGCCGGCAAAGAAGCTCTCCAATGTCGGAATTAACTCATCCGGAGTAATTTCTGTAAGAAAACCAAGGTTACCGAAATTAACGCCGATGATAACCGGGCGGTGCGACCCAACGTGACGGGCGATTCCAATCAACGTTCCGTCACCGCCAAGAGTGATGATCGGATCAGCGGCGGCGATTAACTGTTCCGGAGTGAGCCCCTTCTCGCCACTGCCGAATATATTGGCTGAGCGGGACTCGAGAACTACCTGATGCTCGTTTCGCTTTGCCCAATTCAATAGCTCATCAGCCGCGGCAAGCGCTTTTTTAATACCTGGCCTAACTACTAATCCGATTACCGCCATGTTTTAACTGATTCCTGATCTTTGAGTGAAGCACTAGCGCTATCCTCGATAGCACTACCTTCAGGCTGCTCATCTCGCTTCAAATAGCGGTCGAGCTTTTTGCTCGCTGCACGCTTCGAAACATACTCTTCCCCCGCCACGGCGGATGTCATCCTTCCCGGCACCGAAGTTACTCCATCATAGACGGAATTCCAAATATCTTCCTCGGTATCGGGTAACGCTTCAGTTACACGCAATTCCTGATAACCCGAAAGTGAGAGCGCCGCATTCCCTGCG
>CAYTAW010000389.1:0-3636 GCA_964435675.1 uncultured Bdellovibrionales bacterium | reverse complement strand
CATCCTGGTAGGCGGACAGCGCCTCTTCGTTCTTGTTCTCGGTTTCGTTTCCCATTTCAATTCCGCAGTTTTTCAGATGCGCAGCCGTCAGCCGGCAACGCGCACGCCGGAAACACGGATGTATACTGAGTTTTAACTCGGGTTATTCCCATCTGACTGTATCGGAAGGTCTCGCGTTTTGCTGGAGGCGAGAAATAGCACGCAGCCGTGCTTTTCAAGATGTTGAATTTACTAACTAATATGTCGTTAATCGGGCGGCTTGATGATGTTGATAATTGATCGTACCGTGACTCGAAGTTCTTAGTTTCAATGAGCAATTCGTGTCTTCATTCTCGTTTTCGCGGCGCATCGCAACCCGTTATCTTTGGTCGAAGCGTTCGGAAGCGTTTATCACTATTATAACCGTCATTTCCGTACTTGGCGTGGCCATCGGCGTGATGGTGCTGAATATCGCGATGGCGGTAATGACAGGATTTGAACACGAGCTCCGTGATAAGATCGTCGGCGCAAACTCTCATATCACCGTGCGGCGCTTTAGTGGAAAAATCGCCAATTGGAGGTTGGTTGCGAACGAGATTGCCAAGGTCAAGGGCGTGAGTGCCGTCTCGCCATATACATACAATCAAGCGCTCATTCGTAAGGGCGGCCAGTCGATGGGAGTCTTGATTCGAGGCATAGAAGACACCGGGGCCGCAGCCGAGCAGCTCTCAGCCTACCTCGGCCCGGGAGAGTCTATTCCCGAGTTGCTGCATCCCGCCCCGGTGCCGATTGAGGTCGAAGATGGAAAGGAAGACCAGGTCGCGCTCCCTGGCATCGTTATCGGCAGAGAGCTGGCGCGGCAGCTAACGCTGTTCAGTGGTGAGCTGGTTTCAGTACTTTCACCGCAAACATCATCGACGCCATTTGGGCTCGCCCCGCAATACAAGCGCTTTCTCGTGTCGGCCGTGTATTCGTCGGGATTGATTGAATACGAGAGCGGGCTCGCGTATGTCGGGATTGCCGAGGCGCAGAAATTTTTCCGTCTTGGCGATACGGTTACCGGCTTTGAAGTGCGCGTTGATTCCATCGATCAAGCGCGCGTCATTGCACAGCACATTAAAACGGCGCTCGACGCGTTGGCGCCCGGATTTGTCGCGCAGGCGTGGACTGAATCCAATCAAGCGTTGTGGGAAGCGATTCAACTTGAAAAGCGGGCATATTTCGTGGTGCTTCTGTTGATTATCGTTATGGCGAGCTTCTCAATCGTTGCAACGCTGATCATGATAGTGCTCGAAAAGCGCAAGGATATAGCTGTTATGATGACCATGGGAGCGTCACCGCGAAGCGTTGCGCGCATCTTCCGAATCCAAGGCACCGCAATTGGTCTGGTCGGCACGATCATCGGACTTGCGCTCAGCTTTATTGGCTGTTTTGCCTTGCAAAAGTACGGATTCCCACTCAATGAACAGGTTTTCCAAATGAAGCAGCTTCCCGTGCGCATTGAGATCTCGAATTTCTTGCTGGTATCTGTCGCCGCATTTTCAATCTGTTTCCTTTCAACGATCTATCCGGCGCGCCGCGCGAGCCGTCTCGATCCGGCCGAGGTGCTGCGGTATGAATAGCGCGAGAATTGAAGTCAAGGAGGTGCGCAAGGCGTTTCGCGACGCTGAAAGCGAACTTGTCGTGATCGATAATTTGAGTTTCGTTTTTCCGAGTGAAGGTTCGGTGGCCATCACGGGGCGCTCGGGAACTGGCAAGTCGACGCTTCTCCATCTGCTCGGCGCGCTGGATACACCGAGTTCAGGAAAAATTCTCGTTGACGGCGCCGACATTTCTTCTATGAACGCCGAGCAGCGCTCTCAATTTCGCGCCTCGACGATTGGATTCATTTTTCAGTTCCACCATCTATTACCTGAATTCACCGCGCTCGAGAATGTGATGATGCCGCTCCTGATTGGGGGAATCGAGAGCGGTGAGGCGCAGGAGCGCTCGCTCGCTCTCTTGCAGCGCGTGGGGTTGGCGAGCCGGGCGCAGCACCGGCCGGGGCAACTTTCGGGGGGAGAGCAGCAACGGGTATCCATTGCCCGAGCGCTAGTGCGCCGTCCGAAGATCGTCCTTGCCGATGAGCCGACGGGAAATTTGGACATAAAAACAGCTCAGGAGATACAACAGCTGCTCCTTGAGATGAATAATGATTTGAAGAACTTGATGATCACAGTTACGCACCTCGGCGAGCTTGCGCGGAGCATGGATTGTGTTCTAGAAATGGTACCTGGTGGACGGCTGTCCGTAGTGTCTAGCGAGGGACGAAATTGAGATATAGCGCATCACAGAACGTGCGGGCGAGAGCCCTGGCGGCAGCGATGTCGTTTTTTCTTTTTTCTCGAATCATAGCGTTACCGTTCATTCTGCTGGTAAATAGTATAGAGGAGGCGGTCGCTGAAGGAGAAGATCGCCAGGTCGCCGGTGGGCGCGAGTTCGTTATAGAAGGCGTAGAGATTGTTGGCACCAACCGCGTCGATCCTTCCGCCGTCAAGATGCAGCTCAAGTCGGCCTTCGGCCGAGTCACTGAATCTTTGATCAGTGACGACGTTCGCGCAATTTATCGCACAGGATTTTTTGATCGCGTCACCGCCTCCATCGATTCTTCGGGCGGCAAGACCGTGCTGCGCTACGTTGTCACTGAGAAGCCTATTGTCCGAAAGGTTTTCGTGCGTGGCAATAAAGAGGTCACTGAAAAAGACCTTGCCGACGTCATCAAGTTCGACGGACGAAAATTCCTCGATAAGGCGAAGGTTGACGCTATCAAACGCAATGCCGTTTCCTATTTCCAGACGCAGGGGTTTTATGACGCCGAAATCGATCACACGGTCGCCCAGGCTGGTAACAATGAAGTCGATATTACATTCAATGTAAAAGAGGGGGATCGGTACCGTATTCGCGACGTGGAATTTAAGGGCTTAAATCAAGTCGACGAAAGCGAACTGACTGACGTCGTGCAGACGAAGACATATAAGTGGTGGAGTTCCTGGATTTTTGGAACGGGCCGCCTCAATCGCTCGATGCTCGAAAACGATAAGACGCTCGTTTTGCAATACTTGCTTGATGAGGGGTTTGTTGATGCGAGCATCTCTGATGCCGATGTGCAGATCCGCGATCAGGGGATTTTTATCTCGTTCAATGTTCAAGAGGGTAAGAAGTATGAAGTTGGCCGCATCTCGGTCAGCGGAGACCTGATTGAAAACGATCGCGAGAAAACCGTTGATGGCATCAAATCGGAATCAGGGGATGATTTCGGCGCTTCGAAAGTTCGTGAGGACGCCTTTATCATCAGCGATAAATTTACCGATCGTGGCTACGCATTCGCCAACGTCATTCCGAACACCCATATCAATCGTGACGCGGGATCGATCGATATCGATTTTCAGGTCGACAAGGGCCGCCCCGTCACCATCAACCGCATCTCTATTCGCGGCAACGCTAAGACATATGACAACGTAATCCGCCGCGACGTGAAACTTTCCGAGCAGCAGCTTTTCTCGAGTTCGAAAATTAAGCGCAGCCAGGAGCTCTTGCAACGCCTCGGATATTTTGAAGAAGTGAACATTACTTCCGAGTCGGCCTTTCAGCACGATAAGGTTGATTTGTATGTAATCG
>CAYTAW010000388.1:0-3645 GCA_964435675.1 uncultured Bdellovibrionales bacterium | reverse complement strand
ACTGTACCCGCAGTAGTCGCCGGCTACTCTGTAACTCAGAATCAGGTGCGATTACTTGCCGGCGGGGAAACCCGGCTGAATGAAGTAGTACGCGAGATCGAAGCGAAAGGGCTACGGTATTCAGAGCTTGAGCAGCAGCATCTCTCCACGCCTGCGCCGCAGTCTTCTCTTTGGAGCACATTTTCATTTCTATTTCCGTTGGATCGAAATCATTAATAAAGTCTCGGACGCTCGGAGCGGGTCCATCAGACTACAAAAACTATGCGCAGGTCTGGTGGAGGACCTCGTTAATTCTTTCTCTTTTCAAAAGTTTAACATGCGCCATGTCATTTATTCGCAGTGAGCTTCCATGGAGTGAGACGAGGGCACGGCGTGGGTTGAGTTGGCCTTCCGGCCCAATCGTAGGCTGCCCCGTTCAATTGGTGCACCCCAACTTTTTTGGGAGGACCGAAAACAAGATAGGTTTTTCACATCGATAAAGGGTACTGACATAAACCACACGTGTCTGCCAAATAGAGTGCTCCAGGAACATGAGTAAATCCCAAAAATTCAGTATGTTAAGGCGTATCAAAACCCCCGCCCAAATCTTCCGCAAACACTATTTTAATGTTATCTTTTGGGCGACTTAATCCTCCCCACCCCTCTCTGCATTTGAGGAGTCCGGTGGACAGCTTTATTAAACCTCTCTTATTCGTGTCACCACGTTACAGCGGCGTAGCGGAACTATGGAACCAGAAAAAACTGAGGTTTCTCGGCCAGAGGGATCGCTCTATTCTCAAATAATTCTTCCTACGAAGCCGCCAGAAAGTATCGCGTCGACTTTCTGCCGCAACCTTGTCATCGAGCAGAGACAAAATCTAGAGAAGCAAGAGTGCCGTTCGCAAAGGATAGAGACCCTTGCACGAAACCTGATCGAAAGGCTCGTGCTCCCCGAAACCAATCCGGCGCAGATATTGTCGTGCCTAACTGAAGAGGTATTGCCACAGCAAATCTCACCCGCCCAGATAATTGAACGTGCACTCGCCTTGCCCGAAGGAAGGACATGCCAGCAGGCTTTGAATAGATTGAATCTATCCCATTCACCTGAGGCAGCACATCTGGCAATTCTTATTCTTTCAAGCAAGGCATCTTTTGCGGCACAGAAGAACCTAGCCGACGTTAAAGCCACCGTATCACAATTATCACAAGAGGAGCTTCGAAGCATGCTGCTCCTGGCCACGGATAAAGATAAAATCTATCGATTTGGAGATCATAATCTGATCTGCAGCCACACGATACGAACGCTTCTTGACTGCCAACCGCCAGACCAGCTCATTCCTGTTCTTGAAAGGCTGCATCTCGAAAGGCGGCAAATGCTTCATCTCAAACTCTCGTAAGCGAAGATCAGATCTGGGCTCCAGCCATAGCTTGGGCGATGATCCTGTCCACCACAAACAGCGCCAATCTCGAGCGAGTTGCCCAGCTCTACAAAAATGGGGACATCTCAGTCACAAGAGCAACAATTGCAGAAGCCGCAATTGGGGAGGGATTAGATCTTAGTGAGCTTTATAAGCAAGAAATCGAGCTCCCTGCAGGCAAAAACTACAAGATTGAACGTGGAATCCAATCACTGAAGCATCTCGCGCTTGGACAGAAAACAGCTTCTCTAGAATTTATAACCTCAGTCCTTTCCTCGCCAATACCTCAGTACGCATTCCAGGCAGTACATCTCCTATGCCAGGAAACTATCTTTGGTGTAGCTGGGCGAGAACGAGTAGTTGAAATCGCCTGGACCCTCTTCGAAGATAATCGCCCGAATCCAGTCCTCAGCACACTTTTCTGGGCGGGATGTTCAGCAAGGGAAGGTGACCACTTTCATCCGACATACAACGCCCTGGTCGAATTTCTTTCGCGCAAACCTTTTTCTGGAACGGCGCTGATTGAGAATCTTTCTAGAACACCACTCCTGTTACCCGATCCTTCACGCACCTACATGGACATCTTGAAACATGACTCGATTTACATGCAGGTTGAAAATATTTCGCTGAACACTTTCCTTGCCAGATATTTTCCGGTTGAAACTGCTCTAACCCTGTCCGCCGCTGGTGGCATTCTGGGTGAAAACGCAGAGCGAATCTTCTCATTGCATTGCGAGCGACTCCCAAAGCATACCGCTAGCCGACTACAAAATGTCATGACTTTTCCCTCAGTATACCCGTCGGCTTATCAAAGCATATTCCGTATCGCAGGAATGCCATTCGTTTCGACTAAGGCAGGCCTGTGAACGCAGCATTCGACCCCACCCCATCGAACCAATATCCCTTGGTGGTCCCGGCTTTCTTACCACCACATCCCCCGCAGTCTGATTTAACAGACAAAGAGAGGATCTCGTCATGGCTAGAGCAGCAGAGCGACGCCTCAGAACGACACCTCCTCCAAACATCTATCTCTGTCCTGATTCAACAGATCACCTCCAGCGGCGAAACAGAAAGTAGCGCGGAACAGGCGCTCTCTCGCTGCATCGAATGTGGACTAAGCGCGTCAGCTATAAAACAATTAGAGCTTATTCCTGAAGTGGCGACTACGCTCGGCTGCACAATCTCGCAAGCGCTAGAACTCTTGCCAACATTTCTCCCAAAACGTGACATCTCCAAACTTGATGCGATCAATAAACAAACTGTGGATATGGTTTATCAGCTTCGAGGGGCCCCCGGTCTGTTAACGTGGTCGCTGAATCTTGTCTCAGACCTGGTACTCCGCGGCGTCTCTGAGCAGCTATTCGCTTATGCCTCAAATTTAATCTCTACCATGTACCGCGAAACGCAGCTTGGCACATTCCCGGAAAATTCAATCTTGGAAGCAAGAGAAATTATCACCGATTGGTGCCAGATGCTTTCTCGTCTTGGAAAGGAAACCCAGACTCAAATGGTGAAGATGCTTAACCTCGCTCTCGCCGACCAGCAATCAATTCCCGAGTTCTTTCAAACCTTACCGGAGCTCGCAAAGAGACTAATACATATCGACACAAATGGGATTGAGCAGTACTGGCACGGCGTAATTGGACTCTTTGATTATCGAACTGCGAATCAAACAGAACCTCCTGTGCTCGCCCATCTTATGCGGTGGAGCATAGAAGTAATAAGCCAACAGTTTCAGTCGCCAGCTCCGAGATTGGACCAAGCCGCCTGGGACAACCAGCAACTCACCAGTGGACTATTCTGGATCGCAAAAGCGCATCAAGGCGTGCGATCGGGGCATCTCGCCTGTGAGTATCTTCCCGTTACAGGGGACCAGTATCAGGCCGAATCAATTTCATACTACGAGGAGCTGCTTTTGTCCGCCCTCACTCCCAAACGAGAGCCCTGGATTTCCCATTCCCCACTGAGCGATGAGAATCGCGCGATGATCTTTAAGACACTTCATCGCACATTACAAACAACCCCTCCAGAGGAGAACATACAACGCATAATCGCATTTGCTCGGAGCGCAACCGATGAATGCTATGACGGCTCCAAAATCACATCCTTCTGCCAGGCACAGCACCGCTCCACCTTCAGGTACTATGCACCCATGCTCGATGACATTCTTGTAGAACACGCGAAAAGATCTCCTGATGATCTCTGGGCGATAGAAGAGACGAAAGATATTTTACTCAGTGAACTATCG
>CAYTAW010000387.1:0-3651 GCA_964435675.1 uncultured Bdellovibrionales bacterium | reverse complement strand
TACATCAGCCGAGGCCTTATCCCGGCCCGCTTTTTTCAGGCTCTCCGCTTCGACTTCCGAAACACCCATTTCTTCCACTAAATATTCGGTGAACGCCCTTCCGCCCACAGGAATATCAGCGGTGAACAAGCTCGCGCCGCCGCGGCACACATTTATTGTCGAATAGCGCGCGCCGACATTCAGAAGCGCTACGGGCTTTTCGATATACGACGGGTAATTTTGCTCGAACATATTTTGCACAGCAAAATAATCAACGTCGATCACGGCGACTTCGAGTCCGCTCAGCGACAAACATTCGACGTAGCTTTCAATTACCTCGTTCTTTACTGCGACAACGAGCACTTCCAGCTGACCTTCCGATGATTCACCCAATACGTGAAAATCGAGGCGCACGGCCTCGATGCTGTGAGGGATGAAATTCGCAGCTTCATACTGTATAGCGGAGCTCAAGTCGATCAGTGGCTGGCGCGGCATGGTGATGCGCTTGGTAATGACGCTCGGTCCTGGAACCGCCGTAACAACGCGCTTCCCACTGATACCGTTCGATTCGAGCAAGGCCGAAATCTGCTCGGCAACTTGCTCCGGACGTCCAATCGAGTTGCCTGAGAAGATATCCTGCGTGAAAGGTGAAAATCCCAGATTTACGAGTAGCGGCTTATCATTCGTCAAATCGAATTCGAGCAGCTTAATACCGGTCGAACCGATATCAAGACTAAGCAGCGATTCTTTTTTATTGAAGAATTTAAATAAATCCATGAGGGGTTTAGCGCTCCGCCCTAAAAATTTTTACATCTCGCCATACTGGGTACAGCGGAGCACTGCGACCGGCCCGAGACGAGCCCAGCCGAGTTGAGGGCGACTCGCAATATGCGAGCCCCTCATATGGCAATCGGAAAAGCAAAGCTTTTTCAAGGAAGGAGAGAATTTTAACACTTCGAAACGTTTGAGGTTCCATTCCAGCTCGTTTTTCCAGGGTGAAAAAATTTTTTGGTTGAAGCACTTGCACGTTCTATTGCCGTTAAGCGTACACCATCTCCAATCGAGGTATCAGTCCATAAGATGCAGGAACGCGTTAAGGGTAACAAATATTCATAAAAAACCGTTCGAGCCGCCTAATAAAAATGGTGTTATACAAGTGAAGCTGATACTATTCACGGCTCCATGAATTCGTTTGCCACGGTCGTAATACCTCCATTAAACCAGCACTGGACTTATCAAATCCCAGATGAACTGCGCCCTATGGCGAAGGTCGGGATGCGCGTTGAGGTGCCACTCGGCAAACGGCGCGCACAAGGTTTTATAATTGATTGTCTGAGCGAAGAGCAGCTCGGCAAGCAGAATGAATTCGAAATTAAACCGATTGTCGATCTAAAAACGGGCTTTCCGTGTTTTTTTAGCCGTCAACTCACCTTTTATCGCTGGATTGCTGACTACTACGGCGAACCACTCTCGAACGTGATCGACGCCGCCGTTCCGCCGCTGGTGCCCGTGCGCATCAAACGATTCGTTCGCTGGATTGGCGCCGACCGTGAAGTAAAGGGAACTCTGCAGTCAGCCATTCGTGATTTGCTTTCGGCGCGCACCGATGAAATCGAAGTGGGAGCGTTAAACCGCCAGATTCGCGGCGCGTCAGCCGCGCTGAAGCGCCTTGAAGAACTAAAGCTAATTTCGGTGCGAGAAGAAGAGCTCACCGATCAGCACCTCGTCTCCGGTGAAAGCGCTTCGTGGGCTAGCACAAAGATCGAGTTAAACGAGGCTCAGCAAATTGCCACTAATCAGATAAATCAGGCTATCGATGCGCGCAACGCAAAACCGTTTTTACTGCACGGCATTACCGGCAGCGGAAAAACCGAAGTATATATTGAATCAGCGCGTCACGCGCTGGCACGAGGTAGCGGTGTCCTCATCGTCGTTCCCGAAATTGCGCTGACACCACAGCTGATAGAACGCTTTCGCGCGCGCTTGGGCAATCAAATAGCCATTTTACACAGCGGACTAAATAAACGTACCCGTTGGGATTCGTGGCGCGCTCTGATCGAGGGACGCAATAAGATTGCGATTGGCGCGCGTTCGGCCATTTTTGCCCCCGTCGACAATCTCGGCCTGATTATTGTCGACGAAGAGCATGACAGTTCTTACAAACAATCGGACGGTCTGCGTTATAACGCGCGCGATCTCGCTGTCGTTCGCGGCAAGCTAGAATCGTGCCCAGTGGTGCTTGGATCTGCGACTCCGTCGCTAGAAACGTTTCATTATGCCCGCGAAAATCGTTATCACTATCTTTCGATCTCCGATCGACACGCGACCGCCGGCGGAATTGAAATTGAAATTGTAGATTTAGCGCAGCTCAAGCCGTGGGATATGCCATCGCGCCATCTTTCCCCGCAGCTTCATCAGGCGCTGATTGATACCGTCGCCGCGGGCGAACAAGCATTTATTCTCTATAACCGGCGCGGCTTTGCCTCGTACCTGCAGTGCGAAAAGTGCGAATTCGTCTGCAATTGCCCAAATTGCAGCGTCACCATGACCTATCATCAAGCAAACAACTCCCTACTCTGTCACTATTGCTCGTTCGCCACTGTGCCTTCACTCTATTGCCCTCAATGCGCTCAGAGTGGACAGGCAAGCGGTAACGGGGATGAATCACCTCCAAAGCTCGAACAACGCGGCGCAGGAACTGAGCGCATCTTCGATGAATTGCGCGAACTCTTTCCCGCCGTCGCCATCGAACGCCTCGATCGGGATTCCGCGTCCGACTTGGCGACCTATAAGGACATACTCGATCGGTTGCGCGCAAAAAAAATCCAAATCTTGGTTGGCACGCAGATGCTCGCCAAAGGACACGATCTCCCTGATGTAACGCTGGTCGGAGTATCCGACTGCGATGTTGGGCTTCATATGCCCGATTTCCGCGCTTCGGAGCGAATCTTCCAGCTTTTGACACAAGCGTCAGGCCGCGCCGGCCGAGGCACGAGACCTGGCCGAGTAATTCTGCAAACTCGGGTACCAAAGCATCAAAGTTTGCTGATGACAGTGAACCAGGATTATAACGGATTTGCCGAGTACGAACTCCTTTCACGCAAGGCGATGATCTATCCCCCGTTTACCCGTTTACTACGAATCGTGGCGAGCTCAATTGAGCGCGAGCGCTGCCTCGAAGTCTTAAATTATATCCGTCAAGTTCTCGCGAATGCGGATTCGGCAGAACGCCCCCCCCACGAGCAATTGCGCATTCTCGGACCGGTAGCTGCTCCGAGTCAAAAACTAAAGGGAGTATATCGTGCTCATCTTATGATCAAATGCGCGAGCCCGTCGCGATTAAATGCGATAATGAAACTCGCAAGAAAGGCGGCTGCGCAGGCTAAGAAAATGAAAGTAACGTTCGATATGGATCCACAAGAGATGCTCTAAGGGGACAGTTACGACCACCAGCCGAGTATTGACCAGCGGTAATTGATCGATGACCGAAAAAAGCCCTAGCGCGACTAACTCTTATTATTAGCTGCTTCCGTTTCGGTGAACCTCTCGTACAGCTGCGCATACTCAATATCAAGCGCATCATACCGCTTCTTCATACTAAAATACTGCTCATTCCCCTCTTCCATCTGAACGATGAGGGTTTCAATCTGTTGCTCAGTACGCAGCAGCTCG
>CAYTAW010000386.1:609-3656 GCA_964435675.1 uncultured Bdellovibrionales bacterium | reverse complement strand
AAAGTTTGAAGCGCTCCAGTGCGGGACTTCGCCCTTTAGGTAGCCAGCGCTAATCAGAATCACTGCGGCGATAAGCATAAAGAGTGGCACAGCACTTGCCCCTTGAGGATTGGCCAATCGACGACTCAAGTTTGAATAGAGTGCCCACGCCAGGGCATCAATAGTTGCAACGAGATAGGCGCGTGGATTGTCACCAAAGAGGGAGACTAAATGAAGAACCGCTTCTCCAAGTGGAAGTTGTAGCAAAACGGCTTTGGAGAGAATTAGCCCGGCGATAGTTACCAGAATTCCCGGAAAAACCAGGACTTGGGCTTTTTTTCCAAGAATGAGCACTGACCCAAGCAAAGTAAGAATGGGCCAGAGATAGTTAAACATTCCTACGACTACCAGCTGCTCAGGATCGTTCACCATGCTGACTGCGAGCCAGGCACAAGAAAAATTTATCAGCCAGAATCCACCACAGATGAGATAATAGCGACGTGGGTGCATGAAAAGATGACGCCGTTTACCTCGAATAAACACTGCGCAGATTAGAACCAGGCCTGCAATCAAACATTCATAGCCACAGGCACTCAATGGACCAAGTGGTCTGGCAAGAATGCCCATGACCGCAATGGAGGAGCCCCAGATAAGGCAAGCTAATACCCCTCCTGATGTGGCGGTAAGAGATTGTTGATTATTTGAAGTCATGAGAATTTGCCAGCATTAGAGAACAGGTACAATCACCACTAGATAAAGCTCGTTGTCAGAGTCGCCCTTCGGAAAACTCTGAATAGATAAAACTGCCAAGTAGTAACAATATCTAAAGCCACAATACACACCTTCCCTGAAGACGACACAACCGGAAAACTGCGAGAGCTGCCGGCCAGCTAACCAGGTACCACCTTCTTTCTTTTAGAAAGTGGATAACAATCGAAGCACTTCAGCGCTCAAAGGAACAGGTGCAGAGACTTACGTTCCAAAGATCCCGAGCGCTTCTTTATGCGCCCGAGTAGAGAAATTAAAAAGATAGTAGGGGGCATCATCGCAAACTACCGTGAGATCTTCCAAATCGAGATCTTTGCCCTGATTGTCCTCTCCAATCACTTTCACTGAATACAAAAATTGATACACTCCAACTTTTTCTTATATCGAACCAAACATATTAGGAAACTTTTGGTCGAAATCCGCGATGCCAAATTTGTGAGAAATTGTTGGGGTGTACCAAATAACTGGGGGCAACGTCTTTCGAAAAGAAGGTGGTACCTAGCCGGAGCAGAACAGGAGAACTTGAATAGTTCCGCTGAAGTATAAACAGTGCCAAAGTGTAACCAGATTGCGCTTGGCAGCGACTTTTATTGAACAGGACGTCGAAGAACGTTGAGCAGATTCTTATTCTTAATTTAAAAAACTATGAAAAACATAGCTGCCAAACCAATCCATGCAACCGCCTTGGAACCCATAGCACTCGAAAAGTCGGAACTTCCAGCGCGCGGCATAACGTTTGCCGCTCATATTGGAACGGCTCTGCTCGCTGCAGGGCTGCTTGCTGGTCCTGAAGCAGAGGCTCAATCGAAAATCAGTAAGCCAGCAACTCCGCCTCCCGCTCAGAAGCCCCAGAGTCAGCCCGTAAAATCTTCGCCACCCGTCTACACTCCGTCAACATCGAATAATTCTCCTTCAGCACAGCAAAAAGGGGGTAAGGCAGCAACTGATAAGCCGACGCTGGGATCGGTGCCGGTGCGGGCAAGGAGGAGCCGTGAGGAGGTCGCGGCCACTGTGCGTATGGCCGCAAATGCAATTTATGCGACTGTTGCTCCCGAACTGGACAAGCTGACGCACCCCAGTCAAATCGCTGATGCTCAAGTCATCCACGAGGGGATAAAACTTCTTCACCGAACATCAGATGCCGACACACGCGCCACGATCTACAGAGCACTTACAAATTTGCTCAGTCACTCCGAGGATTTTAGTCCTTCAAAATTTAATCAAAAAGGCTTGAAGTCGTCTGCAGAGACTATCCGCAAGGTGATTAACACGCAAATGGCGGAATAGCAGTAGTAGTTTGTACACCTCAACTTTTTCTATTCAATCGGTGAGAAAATTAGGAGACTTTTCTTGGGATCCGTCGATCCGGATCGCCAAAGAAGTTGGGGTGTCCCAAAGAAGAGACTACGCCCATAGGATCTCGAGGTCAAAAAGTTGAGGTGTTCCAACTAAGGGAATCGAGACTTATTCATTTCGTTTTGCAGATCCTCCAAATCATCTCGAAGAAGCTTTGAAAGGTGCGAGAAATATCGGGGGAGTTGATAATCATTGCTTCGTCTTCCCGAAAGGAAGATATTAAACCTACTGAGTCATTATATATGTAAATGGTGGCGTGAAACGTTATGCCCTGCGGGAGGTAGCGGAGCTTGCGCAAAAAATTCTTTTCCTCAGAAAAAACTCTATCTCCTGGATCGGTCAACCTCAAAGTGCGAATACCGCGGCAACAAATTTTTGACTCTACTCTTCGGTGAATCCAACGCGTGATATAGCGCCGCGTTACCATTTTGTAAGTCTCAACTGGATTTGAGATATAGCAATATTCCTCTGGTTTCTTACCTAGAATGTCTTCAAAAATGTTGCGAGCTGCAAAGGGGCCCTTAAAGCGCTGAATTGTCGGCAAGCTGCTTTTACTCTGTGCGATAGTCGAAAACAGAGGTAGCAGCTCCTGAAGTTGAGTTAGATGATTTTTATAACGGATTTCAAGCTCGTGCGGTTGGAGTGCTTTGAACACGTGAAAATTCCCCTTCTTGTATTTTGATACAAAACCACGTCGCTCGAGATAGTCGAGGTTGTCGTAAATCGTAGTTCGTCCAATCCCAAGTGCTTGGGCTATCTCTGAGGCGCGACATTCAAAACGCTCGAGTACTGCGAGATAAACAGTGGCCCGCTGCTCGTCGAGCCATGTGAGCAGCTCGGCGGGATCACCCGGCACGCCGTCCATGATGGCGACCGACGAGCCGGCCGCGGTCGCGAGCACCCGACGGAGTCCACCGACCCAGTGGAGGGGCGCGGTGACGCCG
>CAYTAW010000386.1:0-599 GCA_964435675.1 uncultured Bdellovibrionales bacterium | reverse complement strand
CGGTTAGCCAATGGACGATATCGTGATTCATATGTCGACAATTATTAACACTTTAGTCAAAGAAAAAGCTATTATATTCAGATAAATAGATATCTTTCCATGAAAATGCGCAAATTTGCGGTGCGATGTGTGAAAACGAATATCGCAGCATGGTGCTGCCATTTATGGGAGATGCAGTTATGGAAATACCGGTAAATCAATCAAGCCAATACAGCACCGCGGTGCGATATTCCGGTCCTATTGAGCGAATCGGACTACAGTTTGCTATGCACGCTGAGGCCCAGCCGTTGATTGATGCTTTGGGCCTGAATTCCTATTCAGCCGGGGAGAGACTACCACACCTGTCGTTCGCCTGCGGGCGAATTGGACAGATTGAGTTGCAGGTAGTAGTGCACGGTCAGGATGAGCGATACCGTGTCGACCGGGTTGGAACCGAGAATGCTACACTCGCTGCTTTCAAGCTGATAGAGTTTTGTCAACCGAGTGTGCTGCTCAATGCCGGCACTGCGGGGGGATTTCAGAACAAGGGGGCTGGAATTGGAGAGGTGTACCTATCATCTGGAGTCGTGTTCCATGATCATCGAATTCCCCTGGGGCGC
>CAYTAW010000385.1:0-3656 GCA_964435675.1 uncultured Bdellovibrionales bacterium | reverse complement strand
ACTGGGTAGAGCGCGCCACGCCGACACGCATTACCGCAGCTCTCGCGAGTTCTTCGGAGGCGCGCACATCGGGCCGGCGCTCAAGCAGGGCGGCCGGAAGCCCTGCGGGTAGCTGGTCGATTACGAGAGGCGTAGAGTTTTTGTCAGCGCGAGCAATTTGATGTGGCGTATGTCCGAGCAGCACGCTCAGCGCGTTCTCGGTTTGGCGCAGAGATCTCTGCAAGCTGACGACGGTCGCGGCAGCATCCTGTTCTTGAATCTGCGCTTGATTCAAGTCGATTTTGCCGACTATGCCGCCTCTAAAGCGTTCATCGATAATTTCAGTCTGTTTGTGACGATTCTTGACGGTTCGTTCGGCGATCTCGATCTGGCGATCGATATCAAGCAGCCGCAAGTATGTGATAGCCACCTGGGAGACGAGAGAGAGGGTGACGGCCTTAAAGGCTTCTTCTGACGAAATAAGCTGCGCGCGCTGTGCTTCCGTTGCGCTAGCGAATCTGCCCCAAATGTCTACTTCATAACTCAGGCGGCCGCCCAGGGAGAAGTCGTTTGTGGGGTCCGCGGGGAATATCGACGCATCGCTGGTGTCGGAACGGCTGGCCCCGCCGGCCAAATCGAGACGCGGGAATTGATCGGGGCGGGTAACGCCTAGTAATGCGCGCGCTTCATCGATGCGGCTCATGGCAACTTGAAGATCGCGGTTTTCCAACAGCGCGGAGGTAATTACATTTTGTAGCAGCGGATCATTAAATAACTCCCACCACTTCATATCCGCGATATTCATCTGTTCATATGCTTGATCGCGATATTGGGCGGCGGTTAATACGGTGGGGCGGTGATAGTCAGGCTTGAGCAGGCAGCCGCTGATTATCGTGCATGCAGCGGCAGCCGCTGCGATTCTCAAAGTATTTTTCATAGGCTCTATTATTTCTTTTCCGCCGTTTCGTTACCGCTTGAACGACGCATATTTAATTTCTCAATAATGACAAACAGCACCGGGACTAAGCAGACGCCCGCGATTGTTGCGATAAGCATCCCGCTAAATACCGACATACCCATTACTTTTCGGCCCTCGGCGCCCGCGCCGCGGGCGAACACGAGCGGTACCACGCCCAAGATGAACGCAAAAGCGGTCATCAAGATGGGGCGGAATCGCAGCCGGCATGCTTCGAGCGTTCCTTCAACAAT
Source organism: uncultured Bdellovibrionales bacterium (assembly GCA_964435675.1). Lineage (GTDB taxonomy): Bacteria > Bdellovibrionota_C > UBA2361 > UBA2361 > CAYTAW01 > CAYTAW01. The sequence continues at coordinate 2,468 of CAYTAW010000385.1, read as the reverse complement.
CGGTTCGCCTTCGTGCACTTTCATGCGCGCGAACTCCACAATGAGGATCGCGTTTTTCGCGGCAAGGCCAACTAGCGTGAGAATTCCGATTTGCGCAAAAATATTGTTTAGGTATGACGGGCTGAATTGGCGGCAGAGCCAAACACCAAGAAAGGTTCCGAACACCGCAAATGGAGTGCCAAGAATGACGCTGAAAGGAAGGCTCCAGCTTTCGTATTGAGCGGCGAGAATCAAAAAAACGAAGAGCATGCCGAGCACGAAGACGATCCCCCCGGATCCGGCTGCTTTCACTTCTTGATACGAGAGCGCATTCCATTCATAGGACATGTCTGGTGCGAGCGTTGAAGCAGCCACTTCTTTGAGTGCTTCGATGGTTTGCGCCGAACTGTATCCAGGGCCTGATCCACCGATAATCTCCGCGCTGCGGAACAGATTGAAGCGGTTGGTATATTCAGGACCGGTTGTCGGCTTGGTTTTTATCAAGGTTCCCAAAGAGACCATGCGGCCATCTTTATTACGAACATAATAGGTGTTTAAATCTTGCTCGTCATCACGGTACTGGGCGTCGGCTTGCAGATAGACTTTATAGAGACGGCCGAAGCGATTGAAGTCATTGACGTATGAACCGGCGAGCAGTGTGCCTAAGGTCGAATTCACATCGGCTAATGTAACTCCTGACGCGAGCGCTTTATCAGCGTCGGCTTCGCCGTATATCTGGGGCACTGTGGCGCGATACATAGTGACCGGACGGAGAATTTCAGGACGCTTCGAAGCGGCCTGAATGAACGCCTGTGCTTGCTGCTCGAGGTAGTCGGGCGAATTGCCGCCGCGATCTTGCAGCATCATGCTAAAGCCCGATCCGTTCCCTAAGCCCGGAATCGCCGGAGGTCCGAACGCCATAGCGATGCCGTCGGTGAAGTCTTTGCCGAACTGCTTATTCAGTCTATCAATAATTCCAAAAGAAGAGAGTTCATAGCCGTGGCGCTCCTTCCACGGTTTGAGCCAGATAAAAAAGAATACGGTATTAGACGAATAGGCCTGCGAAAGCATGCTGTAACCGTTTACCGTGGTGACACTGTCCACTCCCGGCGTATCCATAATCATCTTTTCGACGATTTCGGAAGCCTTTTCGCTACGCTGTAGCGAGGCTGCATCGGGGAGCTGTAAATTAGCCAAGATGTATCCCTGATCTTCTTCCGGGATAAATCCGGTCGGAAGGCGCGCGCCGAAGAATCCGACGCCAATCAGAATTAACACGAACCAGAATATTCCCCGTCGCAGCTTGCCGACGAGGTGCCCAGTGATGCCAAGATACACACCCGTGGTGCGATCGAAGACTGAGTTGAAACCGGCAAAGAAGCGGCCGAGAAGTCCTTTGCTTGGCGCAGATTTTTTCAGCATGGTGGAACAGAGGGCGGGTGTAAGCGTGAGCGCGCCGATAGCCGAGAAGAATACGGACACCGCGATAGTTACGGCGAATTGCTGGTAAAAGAGTCCGGTAATTCCCCCCATGAAAACGACCGGAACGAACACGGCGCTCAGCGTCAGAGCGATGGCGATAACTGGGCCCGCAACTTCGGACATCGCTTTATTGGTCGCTTCACGGGCCGAGAGCCCGTGTTCGACATGATGCATCACCGCTTCAACGACCACTATTGCGTCGTCGACGACAATTCCGATTGCCAGTACCAATCCGAGAAGCGAAAGCACGTTCACTGAAAAGCCGAGCATCGGGAAAACGGCGAATGTTGCAATGAGCGCGACGGGAACGACGAGTAGGGGAATGAGCGTTGCGCGCCAGCTTTGTAAAAATAGAAAAACTACGAGAATAACAAGTATAACTGCATCGCGCAGTGTGTGGAGAATCTCGTCGATGCCTGCCGTTACGGCTTTAGTCGTGTCGAGCGAAACGACATATTCGGTATCTTCGGGGAATCGCGCTTTGAGCGTCTCCATCGTAGCGCGGATGCTTTCGGCGACTTTGAGCGCGTTCGATCCTGGGATCTGATAGATAGCCAACACCGCCGCAGACGAGCCATTAAAGCGCCCGCTGGAATTGTATAATTGTGTACCTAATTCGATGCGCGCAATGTCCTTGAGACGGGTAAGCGCGCCCGTAGTCGGATCAGATTTTACGATGACCTCTCCGAACTGTTCGGCGAGCAATAAGCGATCTGGTGTGCGGAAAACGTAAGAAAAATCGGTGCCTGGCGGCGCTGGTACGCCGCCGATTTGTCCGGCGGGAGCGATTGTATTTTGTTGCTGGATGGCTTGGGTTATCTCTTTGACGGTTAGGCCCGATTTAGCCGCAAGGTCGGGCTTAAGCCAGATGCGCATCGAATAATCGCTGCCGCCGAATTGCGTAACCATGCCGACGCCGTTTATGCGTGCAATCGCATCGACCACGTTGATCGTTGCATAGTTGTTTAGGAATGTGTTGTCGTGCGTGCCGTTCGGCGATCGCATCG
>CAYTAW010000384.1:0-3676 GCA_964435675.1 uncultured Bdellovibrionales bacterium | reverse complement strand
GCACTCGAGCGTACATCAGGTGAATCAGCGAGCGCTTGCGTATGAGGAAGACTCCCTAAACCAGCCAGGGCAATCAATCCGCCTGCCAGACAATCTTTAAGCTGTTCCCGGAACATGCCGCTGCTGCCTCTCCTGTGCAGGTTATGGATCAAGCTTCCTGGAGCGTCAGATTAGCGATGAGAGAACTCCTGCATGGAGAAGTTGGATCCTGTATGTTGCCGCAGTCGGGTACCAACTTTAAGCGCCGTCCTTAACTACCTTAACCGGAGATTCGTTGCTGATACTCATCTCTAAGTGTATCCAACGTTTTTATTCTTCTAGATATTACCTTTTCTGCTGGGTTTTCTAAAAAGCAAGGCTGCTAACTTTCTTGCTTGGAAAAAGTACCGCTACCTTTCGTGGGCGGCATATACTACGAGGCGGCCAAAAGGAATCCAATCAAAATCAAGGCCTTTCAATAAGCGGAGTATGCGCCCTGCGCATAGGTTCCGTCCATAACAGATACGTAAGTTGCCATCTTTCTGTTAATCGATGATAGAGTGTACCCATCAGTCGCTTGACCCCGTTTCATCCCGGTCCCCGGATGATCTCGTGTTGCCCGCTTCCGAACGAGTATCTCATTCATACTCTCCTAACGTCGCCACGATGGAATTTCTCCTTCAAAATGGTTTTCTCGACATGACTAAACCGATCACGGTCGATCAGATAAAATCGCTGCACAAATTTGTGTGCTCTCATAATTATTTCGACGACAAATTTCACAAAGAAACCCCAGAGCTGCGCCGCCGAACCATGCCGCTCAACCCGGGACGTTTTAGAGATCGTAATTTTCAAAACCGTCATGCCTTCTCACTCGGTTCCGATGCGGCAAAGATTCCGGCGGAGATGGAAGCGTTTGTTCAAAGGCTTAATCAGCTCGAGAATCTTCCGCAGGCAAATCCGGGCGCATGTATTGCCGCAGAATCGTATCTCACGCTTATCGACATTCACCCGTTCGGTGATGGAAATGGCAGAGTCTCGCGCCTATTGTTGAATACTATGCTGCTCAGGCATGGTCAGCCTGCAATCGATCTCGCACTCATTAACTGGCATAATGCTGAGCTTGTAGGATTCGCGCAGAGTCCCGGCGACCGAGAATTTCTCTCTCAGCTGATCTCTGACGCTGCATCCGGGAGGGATTGCCGTGAGGCCGTCCGGCAGGATCGGCAAGTTGGCGATACATTTAAGATCGACCGTTGGGAAAAAGCTTCGCCCGGTGAACTACTGGGGGTTCTTCGCGGTTATATAGGAGCGGCCTTTCCGACACTTTCAACGCTGAAGAAAATGTACTGGCAAGTTCCATTCAGCAGTCAGGAAAAGAACGAGTTTGTCGGGATCCTCCGCGCCGGCGAGCGGCGGGCGGCGCACCCCATTACGAGAAGAGAGATAGGTGAAGCGCTGGACTATTTTCCAACCATCGCGCAATGTCCAGAAAAAGGCGCGGTGTTTAGTTAGATTTAATGTGAGCGTATGGCGTCGTCGTCAAAACCCTCGGTAAAAAGTTCACGGGGCGGTGTGTTGCGCTCCCACGAATTTTTCGATCTGCCGATCAATTGAAGTCAATGGTCTTGCTACCAATTTGATTCACATCCGCATTGACGCGGTCGTCGGTGTCCTCATGACTCTGATTGGGGCCACTATGAAAACGTTGCCTTTCAGAAAACCTGAATGAGGGCCCTTAAGATCGTGAGGTAGCGGGTAGGACGACAAGGAGCAAGTCCTTCTTGCCCATTAACCTAGTAGTACAAAAAAAATCATTAAATCAGCGCATTACGCTCGTATGTTACCGAACGAGTGAGCAGGTTCATAACTATTGTCGTGATCTAAAAATAGCGATTTATATGGTACATGTTGCAGAGCCTCCTCATAGTTTGCAGAGTCTAACAGAAGCTTCACCCTCTCTTCGAGAAGAGAGTTTGAGCGCTTCGACGCTCCCGCCACATCGGGAAGCCATCCATACCGTCGCTCAGTTACAGGAAAATGTTTCTCAGCTATTGACGCTTCCACCTACTGAATGGAACGGTGCTACTTTGTCGCGGGAGCTGATGCATATCGCCGGCAGTATTCTCGGCAATTTTCAGGGGCAGTCGTCGTATTTTGTTGCTGAGCAATTAAACGCAAAAGCCGACGATATGCGTCGAGAGAATGAGGGATTTGCCCGCACGATAGGCTCTCTCGCCACAGCATTACGCCACATTAATTCCGAGTTTGACTCACTGGTTTCATACCATCGATACTCGGGTGAGGCTTTGACTAAACGTACAGAGCAATTGTTCGCGGCTACGCTCGTTCATATTCTCGGCGTTTGCGCTTCACAAACGGGCGATGTTAGTTATTTAGCGCCTCTACTTTCAAAACATGAGGGCGGGATACTATTCACAACTTACTCACATATTTCTAGTGATTTGTTTAGAACACTTCGCGACTTGCCGAACGACCAGCGGGAAAAGGCAATGGGCAAAACGTGGGAAATCATTCAGCAGGGATTAAGGATACAAATACTGCATGATATTGACTGCCTTGTTCTCCGCCATGGATTGTCAGAGCACTATCAAAAGGAACTGACCGATCACTTAGATCGCGAACCCCAGACATTACCCCGTGAAGTTGCTCGAAGGATCTATTACGCTACGAGAGAGAAGCCTAGAAGTGTGGAGTTTCACTCCGATACGGTAGATCGTGAATTCCACGATTTAGTCACCTTTCGCGATTATTCGATTAGTGGGAAGTTTATTCCAACTGTGTCTGGTTCAGTTAGGCCATCGACTCTCGATCTTTTTTGTCGGTCAAAAGGGCATTTTCTCAATCGCGATTGTTCATTGTGAGCTGATCATTAACCGACTTTTCCTGTGCTCAATGGTGGCATCTGTCATGAGTCCCGCTCGGCACTACTGAATCTTTCCTAAATCATTGTGAATCACCGATTTCGCAGTTAAAAAGCGTATAGCATCTGACAATCGCGCCAAGATAAGATACGAGAGAACGTACACGGGATATTGATGATTTACCTTCTTAAAGACACAATCGAGCTTCCGATCAGCCTGGCGCAAGCCTGGGCATTTTTTTCGAATCCCCAAAATCTTTCGGTAATTACCCCGCCGGAACTCGGCTTCAAGATAACCAGTGAGGTCGCCTCGGAAATTTATGCCGGCCAAATAATCACCTATACCGTGAGCCCAATCTTCGGTATCCCGATGGAGTGGGTTACCGAGATTACCTACTTAGAGAATCAGCGCTATTTTGTTGATGAGCAGCGGATTGGCCCCTATCGCATGTGGCATCATCAACATCGCTTCAAGGAAGGTCCGGGTGGGACGATGGTAGAGGATATCGTTCACTATGCGATGCCTTATGGAATGCTTGGAAAAATGATTCATGCGTTGGTGGTAAGAAAACAGCTTCAAGGGATATTTAAGTACCGAAAGCAGGTGCTTCAGAGCATGTTTAGTGACATTAAATGAATTTCCAATAGCGGCGAGCGACTCGACGTTGCGACAAAAGGGGGCTATTTTACATCTTCGTGAAAAATATCTTGGCGAGACCTCGTCAGCGTACCTAAACGATGTGGGGAAGATTTGCCTTGGCGGCCGATAGTTAGAGGGATGGCTGCTGCAGTGGAGTCTGCGCGTGCTTAGAC
>CAYTAW010000383.1:0-3695 GCA_964435675.1 uncultured Bdellovibrionales bacterium | reverse complement strand
CGCCTTGCCCCCGGCAGCGGAGGTGGAAAAGTAGACGGGATCGATCAGATCGAACCGGGTGTATATAAAGTCAAACACAAGCAGCGCAATCCGCTCTGGTACGCGCCCGACTCTTATTTTCATGAGCGCAATCAACAGCCGCCAGCCGAAGGCGATAAGGCTCGATTTCGCCGCGGCGCGTTAGGCGATTTCGTGGTCTTTATTGATCAAGACACACCAATCCATTCCGGACCGCTATGGCTGGAGGAGATCGGCGGGATCAAGATGGATGAGGCTGACCTTTCAAAAATCTACTATTCACTCGAAGTCGGCTCGACTATCGAAGTGAAATAGCGCAAATTCTCTCGCTAATAATAAGTTCTTCTTTTACCGTGTGCGACTGAGCCCGTCGCGCTAAGCTATGTCCGATATGAATATATCCACCAATCCGCTCCTTTCATCAGATGAGTTTGTAAATTACGCCGCCTTAACCCCCGAGCATGTGGTGCCGGCAATTGAAGAGGCAATAGCGAAAGCCAAAAAGGCGCTCGAGAAGGTATTCTCGAAAAGCGCCTGGTACGCGGAAAATCCGGCGAGCACAACGTTCGACCAGGCTATTTTTCCGATCATTGAAGCTGAACTAATCGTTACCCGGGCTTGGGCTCCGGTCAGCAATTTACTTTCTCTTGATGGCACTCCGGCTCTACGTCAGGCCGCCGATAAGGCGCGGCCGCTCGTCGTTGCGTTTCATAACGACGTAACGTTCGACCCGCGCTTATTCCAGATCGTTTCGGCGTATGCCGCGTCTGCTGAAGCCAAAACACTAACGGGGGAACGCGCGCGATATCTCAGCAATTTGCAGCGCGACTTACGCCTTGCAGGAGCGGGTCTCCCTGAAGAGCAAAAAGCAAAACTGCGCGAACTAAACTTACGGCTTGCAGATCTAGCGCGGCGATTTACCGATAATGCCACCGATTCAAAATATGAAATGGTTCTTACTGAGGCCGATCAACTCAGAGGACTTCCAGAGGACGTGCTCGCCGCCGCGCGTCACCGCGCTGATACCTTTCGAGAGAAAGCCGGCGCTGATCGCGTTCCGCCGGGAGCACATCTTTTTAACCTCGATTATCCATCGTACGTTCCATTCATGCGCTACTCCGAGCGAAGCGATTTGCGTAAACAGCTGGCATTCGAATCGCTGCAGCGCGCCACCCCCAGGGCGACACGCGGCTTGCTGGGGGATCCGGCAGACGCCGGAAAATCCCTCGACAACGCCGAAATTATCCGAGAGATATGCGCGGCAAAAGCGGAGAAAGCGGCACTGCTCGGATTTCAGAATTTTGCCGAACTGAGTCTCGCTCCGAAAATGGCCAAGGATCCTAATCGGGTCATCTCGTTTCTCGAATCGCTTGCAGCCAAGGCGCGGCCCGTTGCAAAAAAAGAATACGACGCGCTAGTGGCATTTCAGCAAGAGATTGGCTTCAAGAACAGCGAGAACGATCCCAATCAATTATTTCCCTGGGACCGGGCGTTTCTCGAGGAAAAATTACGTAAAAAACGTTTCGATTTTGATTCCAAAGAAACGAAGCCCTACTTCGAACTGCGGCGCACGCTGCGGGGGATGTTTTCGCTGGGGGAGAAACTTTTCGGCAACACCTTCGAACGCATCAGCAATGTGCCCGTTTGGAACGCAGATGTCGAAGCATACGCAGTCAAAGATGAGCACGGAAAAGTGCTCGGCACGCTGTTCTTAGACCTTTACCCACGCGACACGAAAAATCAGGGGGCGTGGGTTAATCCGCTCTGTAACAGCTATATCGACTCCTCAGGAAAGGCTCACCGGGCACAATGCATTCTTGTCTGCAATTTAACTCCTCCGGGTCCCGACTTTCCCTCGCTACTCTCGTACGACGAAGTGCGCACACTCTTTCACGAGTTCGGTCATGCGATGCATCACCTATTATCTACCGTTTCGCTTGAGCCGCTCAGCGGATTGAATGTTGCCTACGATTTCGTCGAGCTGCCGTCTCAGCTACTCGAAAATTTCTGCACCGAAGAGGTATTCCTGACCACCTTTGCACGCCACTTCGAGACCGACGCGGAGATTCCCGCAACCTTGCTCAAAAAAATAAAGGCGGCGCAGCATTTCCTCGAAGGGTTGATGTTCATTAGACAGCTTGAGTTTGGTATTTTTGACATGAGCGTCTACACGCACGGCAAGGGTAGCTCCTTCGATGTGGATCAGTTATTCCGAGATGTGGTGACGCGCATTGGCGTGCTCGGATATTGGGAAGGCACACACTTTCCGGCCGGCTTTGGCCATATATTCGGCGGCGGATACGCGGCCGGATACTACAGCTACAAATGGAGCGAACTACTCGAAGCGGACGCGTTCTCAAGATTCAAGGATAACGGCGTGCTTAGCTCCGCAGTCGGTCGCGAATACCGCGACAAAATTCTTTGCAAAGGCGACAGTGAAGAGCCCATGAAGCTCTTTGTCGACTTTATGGGACGCGAACCGAAAGACGACGCGCTGCTCGAACGGCTAGCTAATACAATTTAGGGCATACAATGTGGAGCGTTTTGGAAGGGACGTCACTACGATCGTCACTGGCCCGGCCAGCACTCGACTCTGTCACTTAATGCGAAACCGCGCCAAGAGCCTTAGTGCGGAAGGCGCTGCGCAGCGCCGTAGCGATTACCGCGGCGAATAATTCAAGTCCGGCAACAATAACAATCGAGGCCGAAATAGAGCTGTCGACTTGGCGCGCCAGAAAAAATCCGCCAACCGCCGCCACAGTCGAAAACAAGCACGAAAGAATCATCATTTCACGCACGCTGCGCGCCATTAAATAGGCGGTGTTGGGCGGAATCACGAGCAGCGCAACCACAAGGATTGCGCCCACGGCATCGAAAGATGCCACGGTCGTTAGCGAAATGACCGCCATTAATAAATAATGCCACACGTTTACTTTAATGCCGATCGTTTGCGCCAGCAGAGGATCGAACGCGAGCATGGAGAAACGCTGAAAGCCGACGATGAGCACTATCGCATTAATAATCGTCGTTAACGCGACTAAATAAAAACCTCGCGGACCGATATCAACACCGAGTACTTCGAGTGGCGTGAAGGGAATAAACGCTATTTCACCGAACAGCACACAATCCTGATCGATGTCGATTTGCCCTGCGAACAACGAAATAAAAATTATCCCGAGTGCGAATAACCAGGTAAAGGTCACTCCAATGCTCGCGTCTTCCTGGAGCCGCGCGCGCGTATTCAAAAAGTTAGTTAAAAACGCGGTCAACAATCCGACCGCCAGGGCCCCTACAAACATCGCACCCGGCGAACGCGTGCCTGTAGCAAGCATGGCGAGAACCAAACCAAATAGCACTGAGTGACTTATTGCGTCGCCGAGCATTGATAAACGGCGCAGTACGAGAAAGGTGCCCACCATTGAGGATGAAAGCCCGACAAAAACCGCGGTCAGGACAATCCACATTTCGTCAGCACTCATCGAATCATTCCAGTAAGGTAACCGTCTAATTATACTAGATTATCACGTTACACGGCGCTGCTTCAACAGTTTCGCGGATTCCAATGCAATGATATCATGGAGTTATCAATGATACGTCGCCTTTGCAATTATAGTACGCCGAAGTGGGCGCTTCCGCTATGCGCGCTCTTTTTCATTGCGGTACATGTACTTACCAGC
>CAYTAW010000382.1:0-3696 GCA_964435675.1 uncultured Bdellovibrionales bacterium | reverse complement strand
CTAAATGACTGGTGGCAGAGATTACCGCTGTCGTAAGCGATAATCCATCGCCATAAAAAGCGCGCACTTGAGCCTGCACTATTTCCGGCAACCGCGCGAACGCCAAGGGATCTACAACACCTAACTCTTGCGGGGGCGGCGTAATGTTGCCGCGCACATGCTTAACCATCGCACGGATATTAGCGTAATTTTTAATTCTAACCAAATTCTGTGCATTGCTGAGATAGTCCTAGTGGCGTCCCCAAAAGAATCCTAAACACACTAAAAATTAGGATAGTTTGCAATAAAGCTATTCGGCGCTCATTCAATTAGCGCCTCATAGCCGGTGGTACCTGACGCTGCGCCGTTCATATCGCTGGGGAGTTGCGCGGGAAATCGCAGTGCGCCGCAGTACCTGAATTCATTGCCGCTAAACGGATACAGTACCACTGCAAAGAGCCGCTCGCGCTGGCCATGCGAAGCAGCGCGGTTTCGTGCGACTCGAGCGTGTGCGATCAGCATTCGGAAGTGATGTTCTGCTCAATTTCAGGCGCGGGTCATACCTGGCCCAGCGGATTTAGTCCGATGGTAGGATGCCTCGATAACCCCAAATCTAATCGGTACTCCAGATACGATTCAACAGTCGGGAAAACATCCCTCGATTTGAACGCGACAGATATTATCTGGACCTTTTTCAAAAATAAGACGCTGTAAACGTTCTACCTACCGCTCCATCCGCATTTGAGCGGCGCGCAGTAACCGAATCGACTCGTCACTCATTTCTTCGACTTTAAGGAAGGCCGCAAATGGCTCGCCGATTAAGCCGAGATACGAACAGAAAGCCGCTTCCGTCTTCATTCCCTCTCGCTTTAACGTACGGATTTCTCCATGCGCTTGGTCTCCGAGCAGATCGAGCACCCGGCAAGCGTTCAAATAGTGACGATACGCAATCTGCTTTTCAGTAGGCGTATCCTCGGCGTAAATCTCAATCGGAATCTCTGTCGAGATTCTCGCCACCAAAGCTTTTTGCCCCTCAGACTCTTTCATCTTACACTGAATCAGGAAATGATCCGATACCTCACTCTTTAAGATCGACGCTAGTTCGGCTAAATCGCCGCATGCACAGATAATATCGATATCACTCGTTGAAATATCGATATCGTTCCCAATCGTACCCACATGCGCGGGATCAAATGGCTTGAGAATTCGAAAGATATCCGCCGCATTCAAAATTTCGAAGGCACGGTGCTGCTTCTCAGAGCCGTTCTCTAGAACTTGCCAATGGCGGGGATTGTGCTGAATCATCGCGATAAATGATACTTCGTTTTTGACAACAAGAATATAAGATAAAGCGCAAGCCGCGCACCGCCCTATTGAACCAATCGCGTAAGCGATGCAGTCACCTTGCGATACGCCTTTAAAAACGGAGAGTCTGCCGGAAACACCCGTCCAATAGTTTGCTCGCGTTCACCGACAGTCATAACTTTGGCCCGATCCCACTGGTCCTCGAAGAGGTGGCGCGAACACCCGATTGCCAACGAGGGAAATCCCCCCTCTTCTACCTCTCCGTATCCAACAATCAACGCGCGATTCCACAAGGCGCGCAGCGCGCGTTGAAATTCGGCCTCTCTCGCCCGTCCCGAGAATCCCGACAATTCGCGCAGTTCCTTGGTTGGAAGCGGCGAATCCTCGAGCAGAGTTAAATAAACGCGCCGCGCCCCGAGATCGAGTCCTATCAACGGATCTGGCAGGGACGCATAGCAGCTTAAAAGCGCGGTGAAAACGTCAAGTGAGAAAAATGTCGCGCGCCCTTGAAACCACTTCACGTATACGACCTTCCGGCTTCGAGACAGGCGTTCCCGCATGTGCCACAATGCCGGGACTTTGTCTTGACTGTCCTCACTCCAATCCCAGCGCATCACCGTGCGCGGATGAAAACATTTCCATAGCGATGGAACAGTAAGATTTGTCTTGATGGGAAAGACTAGCAGCGCGCCGTGCTTGTTGATGTGCGCCACCGCGCTCCGTTCATTTGGGCGTGTCATTTTTTAAATATAGCACCCCGCCGGGCAATGAAACACTCGGGCGAAAATAGGATCATCAGCGCAAATAGGCATCGAGAGCTCGTGAGCGGGGCACAAATCGTCAGTTATTCCGCCAAGCTGCCTACTCCTACAGCCATACATTATTCTTGCTCACTTTTCGAAACCTATTCAACCCAATAAAATCAAATATATCATCGGAGATAATCTAACTGTGAGCGGTAATCGGATTCTAGTAGTGGGTAGTCGCGGCAACCGCCGCACGAAACTCTACCTGCGGTCGGGGCGATATCCAGTCGACACGCACCATCTCAAGTATTCCATTCTACCCTTTTTCGCCTCGCATCACGAAGCCTTGTCCAAGGCATTTCCCGAAGGGTTAGAACTGGCCGACGAAACCGCTGATGCTTCAACGGTTAGATCAAATGACTACCTGCTCTGGTATCAACCGCAAGCTACCGATCAGACTATCATGAGCGAATTGCTTGAAGCATTCGAACCCTCGCGGCGCGCGATTCTTCATTATGAAAATCCCGTCGCCTATCACTTTCGACGGTGGATTTTTCAGTCGGGACTCGATTCGAAATTTTCCAAGGTATTTTCGTCAACCGCAGCGCTCGTTGACAGTGACAAATATTATTGGGTTCCCGGCTGGAACTATCTCAATAATTTTGAGACTGGGGAACCAGTGACGCCATTAGAAAACACTGGAAGCTGGCGGGAGCACTGTCTCGCAATTAATCCTGTACTTTCAGGATGGGACGTGAGCCCCGTAAGGAAAAAAATTCTCGATCACTTTGTGGAAAACTCAAAGCAATGCGCCGTATATGGGCAGGAGAGCGCCATTCCGCAATCCGACGCAGACCGGTGGAAGAAACGATATTGCGGGCCCATTCCATTCGGCGAAACTCCTTACCGATTTACCGAAAAAATCGAGATTTTTAAAAAGTACCGTTTTATATTAGTTGTCGAAAATGCCTTTACTCACTTTTATCTTACCGAAAAACTAGGTGAGCCCCTCGCCGCACTCTGCGTTCCAATATACTTCGGCGATCCAGATATAGAGGAACATTTGCCTGAACTTTTTGATCAGGGAGTAATTAACGGACATCGCTTTGATTCTTTGGCGCAGCTCTCGGCATACATTGAGGGCATGCCTGCGAAAGAATATCTTGCCCGCGTTCAACAAATCAAAGATCACCGCCACCGGTATTTCTTATTAACTGATTACAAACGTATCTGGGAATTTTCCTTAGCTCACCTATTGGGTTGCTCTGATATTTACGACTTCACCCCGCTCGGGGAGATAAACAAAAAGCTCTCATTGGATAACGCGAGCCTAATAGGTCAACAGCGCAGATCGGAGCTTGTGAATCTGCTTCATTCTCAGGCGGAAGGCTCAGAATATGACAATAAAGCGCGAAAGCTTCTTTGGCGGCACCTCAAGGCAAATAGGGGTCTTTGCGCCGACCTACTGATGAGTTAAATATCCAACTAATCCAGTTGAACCCAACAGTATGATATCTGACGATCCCGAATCGCTGCAGCGCGACTATTTACTCAGCTACCCGCGCAGTGGAAACCACTGGGTGCGGTTCATTATTGAATACATTACCGCGAAACCTACCCATGGATGCATCGCAAACGAGAAAGATCCACCAATACATGCCAATTG
>CAYTAW010000381.1:0-3697 GCA_964435675.1 uncultured Bdellovibrionales bacterium | reverse complement strand
TTCAAGCCTTCAAAACGGCCTCCGGCGCACTATTAGAGCAAGAGCTTGAGAAATTTATCGGCTCACTCAGTCTAGTCGAGCCGCTTCAGCAAGCCGTGCACTACGCAGTTTTTCCAAAGGGTAAAAGAGTCCGGCCTTTAATTGCGATCGCGCTGGCAAGTGATCTTGGCAGACTGGATCAAGCGGCCGTTGCGCCAGTTTCCGCGCTCGAGCTCGTTCACGCCTCATCGCTCGTGCACGACGATCTTCCAGCGCTCGATAACGATGATTTTCGCCGTGGAAAACCTTCGTGCCATAAGAAATTTGGTGAAGCGACCGCAATTCTCGCCGGTGATCTTTTACTCAGCGCAGCATTTTCGCTGATTAACGATTCCGCACTCGCCGCTGAAAAGAAAGCGCAGATGAGCGCGGTCTTGGCGCGCGCATTTTCGGATGTTTGTCATGGGCAACAGCGCGATCTGATGCACGGTGAAGAGCGGGGCTCATTGCAATTGTTGCATCAACTAAAAACCGGCGCACTTTTTCGCGCAGCGCTTCAGTTCGGACTTATTATCTCAAATCACGACTTAAGACTTCTGGCTGAGTTCGGTGAGCTCGGGGAGAACATGGGTGTGTATTTTCAGATCGTCGACGACCTGCTCGATCTCTCCGGATACGAAGATCAGAAGGGAAGACCGGGCGGAAGCGATCAGCGCAATGCGCGTGAAACCTTTGGCGTTGAAGCCAACGCAACAATGCTTGAAGAGCGCAAAATCGCACTCGCGGAGGCTATTGAAGAGCGCATGAAATCGCTTGAAACAGAGCTCAGTAAGCAATTTTCACTGGTGCGCAGTATCTATCGGCAGATTCGAGAATCTATTTGAACCTATGCAGATGCTTTTCGAAATCAACGATCTTGCCGTTGCGCACCTGAACGCCTTCTTTCTGTAAAATTTTGATCTTCTTTTCGACGCCGAATGCGTATCCGCCAATGCGTCCATCGCTGGTGACAACGCGGTGGCAGGGGACGACTGGCGCGAATGGATTCTTATTCATCGCGCGGCCGACCGCACGAAATGCTTTCGTCCCCATCTTTCGCGCCAAGTCACCGTAGGTCGTCACCGAACCTGGGGGCACTTTCTTTAAAATATCGTAACACTTCTGGTTGAATTCACTCGCCGACTTCTTTGCTGAAGATTGCGCTTTCTTTTTCGTCATAATTTCACCTCATGGTTTGAACAAAGCGTATCCGTATCGTAGGATAGGTTTAATTAAAGAATCCAGAAAATGATCATTTCTCCCGAAGAATCCCAGCACCTCCAACAACTCATTCGCCGAGTAGGCGACATGCATAAGGACTTTTGGCCAGGAGATCCCAACTCAAAGAAGGGAGCGACACTTACCATTTTCGAGAAAGCCGATGGCAGCAAAGTGACCGAAGCCGACTTTGCTGCTAACGAAGTATTAATCGCTGGATTGCGAAGATTGTTTCCTAGAGACGCGATTGTTTCTGAAGAGGGGCCAAAAGATGAAGGCCATGAAGGCCGGGAACGAGTCTGGATCGTCGATCCTCTGGACGGCACGCACTCCTTTATTGCGGGAAACGACGACTTTTCAGTTCTGGTTGGTTTGTCAGTTAACAATAAGATCGCTTGGGGAGGGATGTATTTCCCAATTAAAAATGTCTTTGCGGTAGGAGAAGAGGGCAAGGGAGCCGTGCTCAATGATGGTGTCCGTGGCCAAGTATCAAGCCGGACCGAGATTAAAAAGCAGGGGATCTACTACCGGATCTGTAAACTCGACGGCGGCGACCTTCTTTATCCGAATTGGATGGACTCAGGCATGGGGTTTTTAGCGCTATGCCGCGGGGAGTTTGACGGCGTGATTATGCGCATGAAGAGTCACCAAGAGTGGGACCTCGCCGCACCCGCCATAATGATTACGGAGAGCGGCGGTATTATGAGCGATGAGAATGGCGACCCGATCCGCTTTAATCAGAGCAAGATTGGGTTCAAGTATCTCGTGGCCTCGAACGGCAAGGTGCATGATCAATTACTCGAGCTGATTCGCACCGCCGAGGAATCCTGATTCCTTTACCTGTTACCATTTTACAATAGCTTTGATATACTAACGCCTCAGCTATGAACGCCGAAATGCAAGATATCCCGACTCAGTTCGACCACCGTGCGGCCGAAAAGCGCATTTATGCGATGTGGGAAAAGGAAAAAGTCTTCACCGCTACAGTAGATCCAAACAAAAAGCCATTTTGCGTGGTTATGCCGCCTCCGAATGTTACCGGCATTCTCCACATGGGACACGTTCTGGACAACGTCCCCCAAGATGTCATGACACGTTGGCACCGTATGCGCGGCTTCGCGGCGTTATGGATTCCAGGCACCGATCACGCTGGCATCGCCACGCAAAACGTCGTCGTTAAGGAGCTCGCAAAGCAGGGGATCGATAAAAAAGATCTCGGTCGAGAGAAATTTATCGAGCGCGTTTGGGAATGGAAGCAAAAATACGGCGATATCATTATCAACCAACTTAAGCGTATCGGTTGCTCATGCGATTGGGAGCGCGAGCGCTTCACGATGGATGAAGGTTTCTCCCGTGCCGTTCTGCAAGCGTTCATCACCTATTACGAGCGGGGCCTGATTTATCAAGGCGAACGCATGATCAATTGGTGCACCGTCTGCAACACGGCGCTGAGCGATGAAGAGGTTGAGCATGAAGATAAAGGCGGAAGTCTTTGGCACATCAAGTATCCAATTCTAGATGCCAACGGAAAGCCGACGGCTGAGTCACTCGTAGTTGCGACCACACGACCTGAAACGATGCTCGGTGATACCGGCGCCGCGGTTCATCCAAACGATGATCGCTACCAGCATTTGCATGGGAAATCGCTTTTACTTCCCCTCGTTAATCGCACCATTCCTATTATCGCTGATGAATTCGTTGATTTGAAATTTGGCACTGGTGTCGTCAAACTTACCCCAGCGCACGATCCGAATGACTATCAAGCGGGGATTAAGCACGGTCTCGAATTAATCACCGTGATTGAACTCAACGGACGCATGTCGCAAGCTGCTGGCGCCGCGTATGCGGGACTTACCCGTGAAGAAGCGCGCAAAAAGGTTGTGGCCGATCTTGAAGCGCAGGGGTATCTCGAAAAGATCGATAAGCACCAGCACGCGGTCGGAGTTTGCTACCGCTGCAAGAGCATCGTTGAACCGCTTATATCCAAGCAGTGGTTCGTCAAAACGAAATCGCTCGCCCAAAAAACCAAGCAAACAGTTGTCGAGGGCAGAACAAAAGTTGTTCCCGAATCAGAAAAGCACGACTTCTACAACTGGATGGACACGATGCAGGACTGGTGCATTTCGCGTCAGCTCTGGTGGGGACACCGTATTCCAATTTATTATTGCGAATCGTGCAGCGAGCCGCACGCGGCACTTGAGGCGCCGAAAAAGTGCGCAAAATGCAACGCGGCGAAGTTCCGTCAAGACGAAGACGTTCTTGATACCTGGTTCTCATCGCAGCTTTGGCCATTCGGCACACTTGGCTGGCCCGAACAAACTGACGAGCTGAAATTTTGGTTCCCGAACACCTGGCTTATGTCGGGACGCGATATCCTAATGTTCTGGGATATCAAAATGATGATGTCGGCACTTGAACTCATGGGTGAAGTTCCATTCCGCACCCTTGCGCTGCATGGACT
>CAYTAW010000380.1:0-3701 GCA_964435675.1 uncultured Bdellovibrionales bacterium | reverse complement strand
AAAGCGAGCGGCGCGAAGATGACCACCCATTTCAGCGGGCTCGTATAGAGCATCTGGCCGAACGGCGTCAGCGCCATCTTGCCAGCCGCAGTCTTGGTGACGGCCATCATATTGACGCCGAGCGCGGCAAGACCGGTGATGCCGAGGCCGAGCGTCATATAATTATAGACGCCGAGCATGAACGTGCGCAGGCCCTGATCGATTTCAGCTTGGCCGGCGAATATGAGATTACCCATTAACTTTGAACCGTTTCCGATAATTGCTTGCGCGCGCGCGCCACCTGCAGAACGCACCGGTTCAAGTGTCGCCGACGGAATTACTTTCTTCTTATCTGCGCTCGAGTCCTCACCCTCGTTGCCCGAAGTAAAACCGCGAAATGTCATTCCCATAGGTGAGCCTCCTTTAAATATCTTAAACTAAAATAGCGTTAGCGTTACGTAGCAGTCAAGAAACTAATCCGCCTCAGTCCTCAAAATTCTTCCGGCATTTCTAAAAAATGTAGTTAGCACACTCTAAACGCAAATCCGATCGACAAGACGGTCGAGCTCATCCTCGGAGAAATACTCGATCTCGATCCGTCCCTTTCCGCTCTGATGATGACGTATATTTACTTTGGTGCCGAGGGAATTTCGGAGACGGTCGACTACCTCCGAGAACTGAGCCCAGTCCTGCTGATTTGCGACCTTCTCAGCCCCCTGAGTTCCTGCGGCAGCGACCTTTCCAGCGTCGAGCACTACAGCGCGAGCGACGAGGGACTCGAGCTCACGCACGCTCAACTCCTCGCTGATCGCCTTTTTTGCAAGCCGGCTCTGCGCGGCACCGTCTTTTATCGACAGTAGTGTTCGCGCGTGGCCCATCGACAATTGGCGTGATTCGCAAAGCGCGAGCACTTCCGGCGTAAGCTTTAATAAACGCATCGCGTTAGTTACCGACACACGATCTTTCCCGACACGCTCGGCGACTTCTTGCTGGGTCAGATTAAATTCCTCCGAGAGCCGCTGATAGGCGCGCGCCTCTTCAACTGGGTTAAGATTCGAACGTTGAAGATTCTCGACCAGAGCGACTTCGAGCATCTCTCGATCATCAAATTCGCGAATTACAACTGGAATCTGCTGCAGATTGGCTCTCTGCGAGGCGCGCCATCGGCGCTCTCCCGCGACAATTTCATAGCGACCGGCCTGTGCGGTTTTGCGAACAAGAACCGGCTGTAGAACGCCAAGCGTGGCGATCGAGTCAGCCAACTCTTTAAGTTCTGACTCATCAAAATGTTGACGGGGCTGGCGCGGATTAGGCTCAACCATTGATGGCGGAAGATATGAAATCTCCCCTATCTCATTAGCTGACTCTTCGTGAGCCGGCGCCTCGGAGCTCATTACCTGAGGAGCAACAGCTAGGTTGCCATTGGGATAGTTCGGCTCAATCGAGGACTGAGGGGTCGCTGGCTTCTCAGCAGCTATGGGCGTTCTCGGTGGAACAATTGAAACAGGGTTTGAAATAAGTGCGCTCAAGCCCCTACCCAATGCGGTTCTTTTCGACTTCAATTTTTTATCAATATTTTCCATACCTTACCTCATCGAGAAATGTTCCACGTGGAACACTAACCGTTCACTACCTCACCTGATTCATTTGGCTCGCCCGACTCAGCGGGTGCGTTACCGCACCTTTCATCTACCTCATACGCCAAGCTCGCGTATGCCTTAGCGCCCGCCGAAAGTCCATCGTACAAGCAGATTGGTAATCCATGACTCGGCGCCTCGGATAACTTGATATTCCTTGGAATGCGAGATTTAAACATCAAATCACCGAAGAATGCTTGAGCCTCATTCTCAACCTGATTCGCCAGGTTTGTGCGCGCGTCGTACATAGTCAAAAAGACTCCCAGGATGCTCAATCCTGGATTGAACGTCTGTTTAACAAAGTTGAATGTATTCATCAGCGCAGATAGCCCTTCGAGCGCATAGTATTCGGCTTGAAGAGGAACAACAATATAATCGGAAGCGCCAAGGGCGTTTAAGGAGAGGAGGCCGGAAGAGGGTGGGCAGTCGATTATGACATAGTCGTACCCCTTCTTGAGCAAATTCAACTGAGACCTGAGGATTAATTCCCGACCGGCAGTCTTTCCGAGCTCAAGCTCAATACTGACTAGATCGTGTGACGCCGGCGCCACATCGAGATGCTCTATACAGCAGGGGACGGTAATCTCCGAGAGCGGAACGCGCCCAAAGAACATGTCATAAGCATCTTTGCCTTCCGGATGAAGTTGAATTCCGAGTCCGCTAGAGGCGCTACCCTGAGGATCAAAGTCAATTAATAGCACCTTGCGACCGTATAAAGCTAATTGACTCGATATGTTAATGGCACTGGTCGTTTTCCCAACACCACCCTTTTGATTCGCAACAGATATTACTTTGGTCACAGACACTCTGGTACCATAGTGAGATCCTGAGGGCAACAAAAAGTGACTGCTTACTTTAAGTTTGTGAAAATTACATTCGTATAGGAATAAAAATGTTCCACGTGGAACATTACCGCGCCTGGTGCCCTAGGACTTCTTAAGCTCTAATCCCAGTTCAATCAGAGTATCGATATGTTTCTCCGTATGGAGGGATGATAATACCACGCGGAGCAGGGGGATCTCCCGTCGCAAAGTTCTAACACCCACAAGTTCTATTAAAACTCCACGGCCTAGAAACCTGGCGACTATATCTCTGCCGACACTGAAGCTCGGGACATGAATACAGAAAATAGGGGAGTTTTCATCGCCTGTAATAGCAAGGCCCGCCTCAACAAAAACGCTGCGTACACGTTTCACCGAGTGCATAAGACGGCGACGGCTCACTAGGTCAAGCTCGATTAGATCTAAAGAAGCCTCTATCGCCGCCGCAATACCAGCTGGGAGAGGGGGCTCACTCTCAATCGCCTTTGATGTCTGCTTGATATACTCGACTAAGACAGCGCTTCCCGCTACGTACCCCCCATACCCAGGGAGACCGACACCAAATCCCCCTACAAAACAAATATTAGGGATAATCACCGATGCGCTTTCATAGGCCCCACTTCCACGCTCTCCAAGGGCAGCAAGGGAGTATGTATCATCGAGTATTAAGGTTACCCGGCTATCGACTCCAAGCTTAGTTTGGAGATACTTGAGTGGAAATACATCGCCAGTCAACGGAGAAATGCCCTCTCCATAAAGCACAAGCGGTGTCAGAGCGGAACGCTCAACGATACTGTCGATATCCTCGCGCCGATCTAAGCTAAAGGGGAAAGTATTCGCCTCCAATAGAAGCGCCCCATCAACAATAGGGGCATAGGTCGACTCATCGAACGCCAGCAACTCCCCCTGATTCAGCAGAGCAGCTAAGAGCGAGAGCAACGACTGGTTTCTTGACGAAAAGAAGAGGGCCGATTCGACGCCAAGAAATCTGGCCAGACGATTCTCAGCCGACGTCAACTCAGCGAGTGAACCGGAGGAGGGGCGTGACGGCGGCTGAAAGATGCCGTGCGTTTCGATTGTTTGAAGAGCAGCCTTTATAACCTTAGGATTCTTGGCCAGACCTAGGTAGTCGAAATTGGTGAAATCAATTACCTTGCGCCCCGCTATTTCAATTGTACCTTCACCCCGGTTAGCCGAGTGGGGGAACCGGCGCTCAAGCCCAGCCGCCTTGAGGCGCTTTAATTCAAGTTCAAGTGACTTAAAC
>CAYTAW010000379.1:0-3727 GCA_964435675.1 uncultured Bdellovibrionales bacterium | reverse complement strand
GAACCGGATGGGCGCAAAGATCCAAATCGAAGGGCAGTGCGCGGCGATTCAAGGTGTTGAATCGTTAAGCGGCGCTCCCGTTGAGGCGCACGATATTCGCGCCGGCGCAGGTTTGGTGATTGCGGGGCTTGCGGCCCAGGGCGTTACGCAGATCCATGAGCCGCAGCACATTCGGCGCGGTTATGAGAGTCTCGAAGATAAGCTGCGAAAAATTGGCGCACATATCGGCGCTAAACTCTCCGATCCGGAAGATTATATGTTTACCGGATGCTAGCGGGTATCTAATAAATTTTTGCGAGAACGAACGAGTGCAAATGGCGCGTCAAACTTTTCGAGAATTTAAAAGAGGTGAGGTGAGCTTTTTGGAGTGGAGCGCTCAATGAATCAAATGCCCCTCCATATCATACCCCGCCGCGCATACGGAGCGCGAAATTTCGTGCGGCATGCCGGAGTTCGCGATCAGTTCGAGCAGATTCAGGGATATTTATTGCAGCCCACATTCCGGATTGTCGTAGTGGAGGGGCATAAAAAGTCGGGGCTGACACATCTAACTATTGCATTGTCGCAAGCGTTGACTGAAGCGGGCATGTTCCCCCGTCTCGTTGAGGGCGCGGATTTCTTCGATTGGGCGAACGAGCGCTCCGCGCTGGCCAGTCACGATCCGGGAGAGGTGGTGCTTGTCGATGATGCCGATCTTTATTTAAAAAATATCGCCGCTAATGACAGCGGGCATTTTGTGAATATCATCGAGCTGCTCAGGAGGCAGCAGGGAGCGATTATGTTTTTTATGCATGCGCGCGCAGCTGATTGTAATTGCGACGCTCATGTTATGAGCCGTCTCAACGCCGCGCAAAGAATAGTTCTTGGTCATCCCAGTGAAGAAGATTTGAATAAGTTGATTGGGCAGATGGCGGCGCAGCGCGGCATTAATATCAGCAAGCGCAATATCGAATTCTTGGCGAAGCGGCTTCCTCGAGAGATCGCTTACCTCGATGAGTATCTCGAGCGTGTGCTGCAAATCGCCCAGGTTTCCGGTCAAACCTTCAAGCTCCCCGTTCTCTCTGACGCCATTGCAAGCTTGAAAATGCGCGCTCCTGCGCAGCATTAAATTTTCTTCATTAGCGCCGCTCTCGGTGATAGGATTCGTTCAGGCAAGGGGAGGCGTGCTGATGTCTTTTCTATCTAATGGAGCTAACGGGGAAGTCGACGCCTCTTTCGGAATGAATAAACTCCAAGTTTCGAGGCCAACGCTGCTGCTTGGAGAGGCTGCTGGTCTAAATATCGAATCAATTGATCAGCAGGAGCTCAATCGAGTCATTGCACGAACGGAAATTCACGGCTCGGCATTTAATGGGGAGAAGCTGCGCGTCGACGATCTGCTGCGGCTTGGCATGGAGCCGAACTATCGCCTACTGGTGGGAGGCCGTGCGGTGTATTTAGCCGGGCAACTCTACTTATCGAGCTCGAACCGCGCGGCAGTGATCGCGTATGTGCAGGATGAAGATTCAGCGTCAGGGGGGGAGCGCTTTACGGCGCGTTCGTACTACCGGAGTAATTCGCAGGGAGGTACCTGGCGCTACCTGCCCGGCGTGGCCGAGATTGGCGGCAAAATTTTTTGGTATTCTAAAGGATTTGATGAGAATAGCTTGTCGCTGCCGCGCGAAGTGATCGAAGCGATCCAGTATGTGCGTGTGCGCGGTGGAATCGCTGATGATATCAGCGAGTCTGATTGCGAGCGGCTCCTTGCCGGCACCACCTGGCGCCCGTATGCGAATCCGCCCGAACGAGATGATGGCTACGCCAATACCTATTGTTGTGTCACGCGCAGGGAAGGGCATCGCTTGAATGAGGGTACGCAATCGAACCCGCTCCAGTTTCGCGGGTATACGCCGGCGAAGCTGGTTTGCGTTACCAATCCCCTAGAGCGGCCGGTGATAGAAAACTGCGTGCGCGTATTTCCCATTGAAAGTCCGTTGAACTCGGACGGCCTTCCGGATCAACTTATACTCCGCCGCGGTAAGTACGACACGGAGCCGGACGTGATCCCGTTAACGGCGGTGTCATCGGGTGGCAGTATGTTTGTGGAGCTACCAAACGGAGCCTCGCTTCGCTTCGAGGGGGCGGGACGGACGTGGCGGCTGGCAGAGATAGTAAGTCCGCAGGGGGATGTGCAGCGCTTTTCGTTTCCGAACTTCTCGGTGCAGGAGGACGCTGATCGTGTCCCCCCAACCGTGCGTGTTTTAAGTGAAACTGGCGCCGCACATTACTTCACTCGTGCGGGGCGATTGGTTCGCGCTCAATTCGCGGGAACGAACGAGGTGCTCGAATTTGTTTATGGAATTATGGCGGTGCGCTGTTTTGAATCGAGCAGTGAGACGAGCGCTGTGGGTAAACTCGAATATTTGCTGCACACCGATAAATTCAACCGCAGTATGTTCGGTTCGGTCACCGCGCGCGGCTCAGTCAATCAGCTCGCACTATCTTCTAATTGGCCCTGGTCCCCGTCATTGACTAGGCCGTTATATGAATATCCGCAACAGGCGAATGGTGACGGTGATTGGCAAGACGTGATCGACGGCTATGTATGTCTTTGGCCGCACTATCTCAGCCAAATTCCGCTCATCCGGCAAATTCATCAACGGTATATCGACGCACCGCTTCCCGCACTACATGAGCCGGAGACTGGCAGCACGGTCGACTGGTCAGCCACCGAAGACAGCGACGATTTTGTCGTAGCCGAGGTTGGGCGGCCTATCAGGTTGTTCGAAGATGAGGATCTATTGGCGGATGCGCCCGCGGCGCCGATCGATTTGCGTGAATATACCGCGAGCGAAAAAGCATCGTTTACACTCGGAACAGTGCCGTTTACGGCGGAACTATTAGAGCATGGAGGTTTGCGGCTTACCATACGGAGTGATGCCGACTCGGTGATTTTTCAACGGCAATATTTAAAGCGCAGGCAGGAAATTACCTTGGGCACGAATGGCACGGGAAAAGCGATTGATGATCCGACCCTGGCCCCGGAGCACGTGCGTCTTACATATGCGGAAAGGTTAGCCCCTGGCGGTCAGACCGCAGTCACTATTTACCTTACAGCGCTAACGCCTGATCGTGAGACAACTCTCGAGGCCGAGCAGGTTCCGCTTGAAGGTCGAGCGCTGCTCGTGCGCCGTACGCTCAAGAAGTAAGTACAGCAGCGGCAAGTGCAGCATGGGATATCCGCTCTTGCCGCTCCTCTTTTCTTAGTGGCGTGCTACTAACACGGCCGTAGGCACGGCTTCGGTCGTTACTTCGTCAGCCTTCCCGCCGTAGCCTTGGAAAACGGTGATCGTTTTCCCGCTCGCGCCGGCTGCAATTGCTTCCCGTAGCGCTTGACCGCCGCCGCCGAGCATTAAGAATTCGTCCGACGTATTGAGAAAGGTCGGAGACTCCTCGCCCCAATCACTTCCCATGACGATCAGGTACTTCATCTTGCCGAGCTCGTAATCGACGGCTTTTCCGGAGGTTACCCCCATCGCCGTAATTCCTTTCTCGGCACAGAGATCGTAAATGATCTTCGGCACCCCTTCGTTTGTCGCGCCGCTCGAAACGACGAGCTTATCGCCATATTTCGCGCTCAATTGATCAAGTTTTTCAGAGAGCGCGGCGGTACCAGCGGCCACGTTGTCCGCTATTTCGGCGCTTCCCGCGATCTTTGCTGCCGACCATTGACCGGAAAATCCGGTAA